>JAHDPS010000196.1 GCA_018434225.1 Bacillota bacterium | reverse complement strand
GACGGGTGTTCGCTGCCCACGTGCAACGTTCCGCACGCTGATAGCTGTCCACCGGCATACTTGGCCCGTGGCGTTACCTGTCCATCGACATACCTGGCGTTCGTTGCTAGCTGTTCACCGGCATACCCGGCGCCCGGCGTTGTGTTTCGGCAACACCGGCGGCCCGCACCCACAGCCCGCGCCAGCGGCCCGTACCCACCGCCCGAAACGGGGCGCAGGGCAACGGGGCGCATGGCGGTGCAATGCGCATAACTTTCTGGCAGGCCTGGAATAATACGAGCAAGGCCGAGGCGAGGAAGGGATGGCATTGCTTTTATGCCCTAACTGCGGCGCGAGGGGCATCGGTAAGGTCGGTTCGAGCCACTACTATTGCTGGGAATGCTGCGTCGAGTTCAGGGCTGGCAGGAAGGGCTGGCAAGTCTACCAGGTGCTAGATGATGGTTCGCTCGCCACGGTAGCGGGGCAGGCTGAAAGGACAGTCGCCGGAGGGGCGATCCAGGAAGGAGCGATCGAGCGAACACAATGCGCAGGGGATTTTGGAGGACCATGATCACCGGGGGAATCATCGGGGCGGCGTTCGGCGCCCTCCTGAGCCCGCAGTTCAGGCCTACCACCAGGAAGAGGCTGATGAGCGCGGGAGGGTCGCTGGCGAGGGGCGCTCAGCGCCTCGTAAGGCGGGCGATGAATGTCTCTTCGGATCTGATGGAGAAGTAGAGGGGTGGGCCAGGGAACGCCCTGGCCCCGAACCCGGGGGGTGCGCGATCTGCGACGGGAAGCCAGGGCCCTTTTATGGGCCGCTTTTATTTTGGGAGGAGCCGCACTATTGTACGTTGTCCGGTCGATCCTGCCCCCGTTCATACTCGCCGGAGTCATCGCGTATCTGTTGGACCCACTTGTCACAGAACTGGAGCGCAGGCGCGTGCCGCGCGTCTGGGCGATCCTCGGCACTTACCTTGTTCTGTCCGGAGTATTCGCGGGCCTTTTATTCTACTTTATCCCCGTGTTCGTGCAGGAGCTCGTCAGGCTAACGGAGTCCATCCCTGGTTACGCCGCCATGCTGAGGGGCATAGTCAATGCCTTCCAGTGGGGATACAGAGGCGCCGCCCTACCGGCGGGCATCAAAATCGCTCTTGACGAGACGATTGCCCGGTTCGAATCCGGCCTCCTGCTGGCGGTCAGGAGGATACTGGAGTCGATAATATCCGGCTTCCCGGGGGTATTGAGCCTACTCATCGCCCCCGTACTGGCATTCTACATGCTTAGAGACGCTCACTCCCTCAAGAGGGGGGTGATGGCGAGGGCTGTCTCCGATCCATCGGTCCACGTTGAAGATTGGGTCAGGCTGGCGTCCGAAATCAACAGCGTAGTGGCTGGATTCATCAGGGGCCAGCTCCTGGTTGGCATGTTCGTCTTCATCGCGGTGACTGTCATCCTCCAGGCGATGGGGGTGAGATTCGCGTTGATCCTTGGGATTCTCGCCGGATTGGGCGAGTTCATCCCCTACTTCGGGCCTATCCTGGCCGCCATCCCTTCGGTCATCATCGCCCTGGTAAAGTCGCCCGTCCTGGCGGTGCAGGTAGCGGTAGTGTTCCTCGTCATACAGCAGGTCGACGCAACCATCGTTGCGCCGAAGGTGATCGGGGAGAACGTGGGGCTGCACCCGCTGACGGTCATATTCGCCATCCTGACCGGCGGGTACCTCATTGGCGCGTGGGGGCTATTCCTCGCCATTCCTGTGGCTGGAATAATCAAGTCGCTGGTCAGGTTCATCTACCGCAAATTCCTCAAATGACGCGCGCCAAACGCCCCTGCGCGATCTGTGCCAAACGCCCCCGAGCGATACTCGCGTAACGCGTAAGCAGTAGGCGCGAATTCCGGGCCTGTTCTGTGGGCGGTGATCAAAGCGATCTTTACCGAGGGGTCATCATGATCCGTATCCGTGGGTTCTACCCACAGATCTATCGCGGCTGCGCTTGGGGCCGTGATCTCCACCGACATGATTTTGCGACCAGGCGTGACGTCTGGCGATGGGTCAGCTCGGGAGGCCGCGACATCCACCGACGGTTGCGCGCAGAAGGCGTGACATTCACCGACAACAGACTAGCAGTAGGCCAACGCGCGTGGCCGCCTATACGCGCTGCCGGTGCGCGTGCGTTTACCCGGCCCCCGCCATCTGATAACATCAGGGTGGCGGCTATTCGCCCCTAATACTATTCCACATAATATTCCACGGGCGCACGAGGTCTTTGTATATCGTATGGCGTCGGGGAGGAGAACGAGTGAGCGGACAGATGAACGCGGCGGAAATGAACACCAGCAAGGTCAAAAGCAATGTCAGCCGGCCGATCATGGCGGCCATCGATGTTGACGGAACACTCGTTGAACCCGGCGAAATTGTGTTGCGGGAGAACGAGGAGGCCATAAAGCGGGCCGTCGCCGGCGGAATCCACGTGGTCATATCGACCGGCAGACCTTACGAGGGAATCAGAGCGATCATACAGCGTCTGGGGCTGACCGATCCGGTGGTGACCCTCGGAGGTTCGAAAGTAATGTCCGCTTCCGGCGAGGTGTATTGCTCGTATCCCCTCCCGCCCGCAATGGTACGGGCCATATACGAATATTGCGCGGCGCGCGGGCTGTCACTGCGGGCCCACTCCGACGGCGAGGTACACGCTTACTTCAGGAACCGCAACCACCCCGATATTCGAGACAGCGAACGCATACGGGGATGGATGCCCATTCACGTTAGAATAATGGGTGGAGTGGGTATACCCGCTGAGGGAATGCCTATGACAGATGGAATGCCAGTAAAGGAAATGCCGGTGAGGGATGTATCTAAGGTCACGATCATGTTCGAAGACGAATCTATGGGAGCGCGGCTCCGCCCCGAGATCGAGTCCGAATTCGCGTCGCTCCACCGGGCGAATTCGTCGAATACGTGGCTCGAGTTCACCGGCGGGGGCACGAGTAAACTCAGGGGAGTAAAGCACGTGGCCCGGATGCTAGGGGTTCGCAGGGGCGATGTTATGGCCATAGGCGACAATGAGAACGATCTCGAAATGATCAAGTGGGCTGGAATGGGGGTATACGTCCGGACCGCCCCTGAGAACCTGAAGGCGTTCGCCAGGCTGATTCCGCCGCCGGGAGTGCCCGCTGTGGCGTGGGGGCTGTCGCAACTTATGGCCCGGGGGGTTTCTCGTGCGCTAGAGGCGCCGGGCGGCGTCGAAGATGCGGATGGCACAGCCGGGGACGCCGCAGTTGGCGACGATGCAATCGGGGAGAGCACAGCCGAGGACGCCACCGCCGCGGACACCGCTGCGGACAGCGCCGCAGGTTGACATGGTTTGATCGTGGGGTATACTTTCTGAGTATAAGTGCTTTGGATGCATAAGGTGACGCAGGAGGGGAATTCCAGATGCGAATGTCGCACCTGTTCGGCCGAACGCTAAGAGAGGCGCCGGCGGAAGCGGAGATAGTAAGCCACCAGATGTTGGTCAGGGCCGGTATGATCCGGCGCCTCGCGGCGGGCATTTACGCATACATGCCGTTGGCCTGGCGGGCATTTAAGAAGATCGGCGACATAATGCGGGAGGAGATGGACGCCATCGGCGGGCAGGAGATCAACATGCCCGTGGTCCAGCCCGCGGAACTATGGCAGGAGACGGGGCGCTGGTACGACATCGGCCCCGAGATGGCAAGGTTCAAGGATAGATCGGGCCGGGACATGGTGCTCGCGATGACCCATGAGGAGGCCATAACAGATCTGCTGCGGCGCGAGGTGGACTCCTACCGCCAGCTACCGTTCATGGCGTACCACCTGCAGACCAAGTTCCGCGATGAACCCCGTTCGCGGGGTGGCCTGATACGTGTGCGCGAATTCGTCATGAAGGACGCTTACAGTTTTCACAAGGATTTCGAGGACCTTGACAGGTACTACCCCGAGATGTGCAGGGCGTATTTCAACATCTGCCACCGGTGCGGCGTGGACGTGACGATGGTTCTATCGGACGTCGGCATGATGGGTGGCTCGATGGCCCACGAGTTCATGTTGGTGACGCCCGCCGGTGAGGATACCCTGGTGTTGTGCGAGAACTGCGGTTATGCGGCGAACATGGAAGTGGCGGTCGCGCGGAAGGACGCCGCCGGAGCAGGTGCGGCTGCCGAGCCGGCGACCCAGTTGCCGCTCCAAGAGGTGGCCACCCCCGATCAGAAGGAAGTGGGCGAGGTCGCCGCTTTTCTGGGCGTGCCGCCCACTCGGATCATGAAGACCATGGTCTACGTGGCCAAGGACGAGACCATCATCGCCGTCACCAGGGGGGATTTCCAGGTTAACGAGCGCAAGTTGGGAAATGCTCTCAAGGTCGGGGAGATAAGGCTCGCGACCGATGAGGAAGTGCGGGCCGCGGGGCTCGTGCCGGGATACCTTTCGCCCGTGGGAGTCAAGGGTATCAGGGTGGTGGCGGACGACTCCATCCCTGCTATCGCCAACCTCGTCGGGGGCGCCAACAAGGAAGGGTACCACCTCAGGAACATCAACTACGGCAGGGATTTCAGCGCGGACGTGGTCGCCGACATTCTCGCGGCAGGGGAAGGCCACACCTGCGTCAAGTGCGGGGGCGCATTGCGAGTGGCCCGGGGTATCGAGGTGGGAAACACCTTCAAACTGGGCCTCAAGTACAGCAAGGCGATGGGGGCGACGTACCTGGATGTCGACGGGCAGGCTAAGCCCATCGTTGAGGCGTCCTACGGAATCGGCCTGGGGCGCATGATCTCTTGCGTGGTCGAAGAGAATCACGACGAGAACGGGATCGTCTGGCCGGCCACCGTCGCCCCGTTCCACGTCCATCTGCTTACGCTGGGCGAATCAGAGGGTGTCAGGGCGATAGGCGATGAGGTCTACGAGGCGATGAAAGAGCGGGGATTCGAAGTGCTCTACGATGATCGGGATGCCAGCGCCGGTGTGAAATTCAACGATGCGGATCTCCTGGGGATGCCGCTGCGGATCACGGTGAGCCAGCGCAACCTCGCGAAAGGCGTCGTCGAGATGAAACTCCGCAGGGAGAAGGATGCGTTCACAGTGGACGTTTCTGAGATATACGATCGTGTGTCGCGGATTATTCAGGATGAGAAGGCGAAATTCAGACCTAGGGAGGTCGCGGGGCTGGAAGATTTGTAGGCCGCCGCAAGACAGTCCTGCCTTGCCCGCAGGGCAATCCCCTTGCGGCAGTGCTCATGCCTAGGGATTAGGCGGCTTGAGCATTTGCCCGCCGGCCGGGAGAATTGCCCGGGATGGGGATTCGTGCTAGACTGCTGGTAGAAGCAGGTAACGGCGAGACTACTGTATGTAGGGCAGTGGCCCCCACGTTGTGGGGTCTCATGGGGGATATCGACCTTGGACGGCAGGACAAAAGAATTGCTCACCAAGACATTGCGCTCGTACGGTGTTACCGTCTGTTATCTGTTTGGCTCCCGAGCCAGAGGGGAGTGCCGTCCAGACAGCGACGTTGACCTGGGCATGGTTTTTTCGGAGTTCAGGCGCGAGATTAATGCTGTGGATATGGAAATTGAGGTCGAGAACGCAGTCGGCGATCTATTAGCCCCATTGCGGGTGGACGTTGTATTTCTCCAGAGAGCCAGCCAGTCTTTTCGATTCGAGGTCATCAGCAGCGGTACGGTTCTGTATTCGGAGGATGAGGACTTTCGTACTGATTTCGAGTACGAGGTTGTCCGCGACTACCTAGATTTTGCCCCGGTAATCGATGAGTACTACCTGTCTGTAAAGGAAGCGGCGCAACATGCCAGAGATTAGAAAGGAATTCATAATTGAGCGTGTCGACATTGTCAAACAGGCGGTTAAGCGGCTCCGGCGTCTGGCCGCTGAAGGGGAGGCTGCCTTTCTATCTGGACCAGATAACTACGCTATTGCTGAGCATAACCTCCGTCGGGCCATCCAGGCCGTATAGCTGGTATGGCAGGGTATCGAAACCGCCTCGTCCATGGATACGCAGAAGTGACTCCTGAAGAGATGTACGGCATCATCTCCACGAGGCTGGATGATCTTGACGATTTTTGCCGGTATTTCGTCTGTCATATTTAGTCAGAGTGACCGCCCTGCAATCCCGTAGACCTCCACCCTGGATCGTGCTGTAGCGCACGCATTCTGCCCCTAATGTATGCTGTAGCGCACGCATTCTGTCCTGATCCATGCTGTAGCGCACGGGTCTAGCCTCGATCCGTGCTGTGGCGCACGGATGCTAAATCAACTCGCATATCCACGTGGCACATGGCGGCGTAATATGGTAATATGTGACAATGATGGAACTATTCGGACGAAGTTTGCTGGCCACGCGTCCAGATCCGGGCCTGGTCCAAGTAGGACCCCAGCCCCAGCCCCAGCGCCAGGTGCGGATTGGATTACCTTGCAGTGATGGGGCTGCCGTGAATAGCTGCGGACTCTTTGCGGCTGGCCACTCAGCTGGGGCGAGGGAGTGGATGGAAGGGACGTGGACTAAGGGATTGGGACGAGGTGATCGGGACGGGGGACTTGGACAAGGGGACCGGGACGAGCCGACTCGGACTAGGGGGCCGGTCTGAGAAGGCTGAGACAGAAGGAGGGGAATCAAGGCGATTGAGATATGGAGTCACGTTTCCGACTGAATTAGCACGCTCGGGCGAGGTTAGCTACGCCGGCAAAGCCTTATATCTGATTGCACTTACGGTGCAGCCCCGGTCCATAGCCGAGGTTGCACGCGCTACGGGCATGGACCGAGCGCAGGCGAGCAGGCTTTGCTCCGAACTGGTGAGAGCGGGATGGATGCGCATGGTTGCGAATGGTAGAAAGCGGCTGCCGGTACCGGTGGTGCCCGATGATTTACAGAAGCAGTGCGTCCAGCGACTCACCAAGATGCTCGCGATGGCCCCACAGAAAGGCGAGTTCCTCATGAAGCGTTGGCTGGATCTTCTCGTTGCCAGTGACGATTTGATTGAAAACGCAAGACCCGGATTGCTCACTAACCCCCTCACAGGAGAGCCGCTGGAATTTGGCAGGTACTATCTGGAGGGAGTTGCCTTCGAATTCAATGGAAGGCAGCACTATGGCCCAACCGCTGCATATACAAAGGAGGAAGCGTTCAAGGATCAGAGGGCGAGAGACCTGCTGAAAAAGGGATTAAGCCAGGAGATGGGCATTGTATTGGTGGAGGTGACCAGCGAAGACCTCTCCCTTGAGAATATGGAGAAGAAGATTCCGACCGTTCTACAAAGGAACATGGTGGACAGGGAGGGCCTATATTTGAAGGCGCTTGCGCGTGCCTGCGAGGACTACCATGCCAAGGCCGTGCGGTGAGCAGCCTTGCTAAGAGTCATAGTACGCCAGCTGGCGGTGACTGTGTTCAACAGGCACTGCGAGCGCTGTCGAAGGCCGGCCGATGTGGACGTTGACTCTTGAGGGCGCGCAGTCCTCTTACTTAACCCTCATCACCCTCACGCCGTTGGCAATGTGCGCGGCAATTGGTCGCAGCCGGCGTGCGCACTCTCGAATCGCCTGATGCTGTGAGAGCGGCAGATGGGCTTGGATAGCGACTGGCAGCTGCACTCTGTGGCAGCCCGAGGTAGACTGAGCGCCCAGAATCATTGTAGGACGCCTTTCGCGAGAGTTTTCCGCATATGGAAAAACCTCCACATTGGTGATAAAATACTTTGGTAGAACCTAGATTACACTGGAGAGAAAGGAGGTGAACGGAAAAATGCCAGGATTTAGAAACAAGTACACGGCCGGCAACGTCTGCCTTCTGCTATTCGTGGCTTTCTTGGCGATGACGGCGGTGGGTATCGTGGAGACAGGAAAAGCGCACGCTGCCCCCACTTACACGTACGGTAATTCGAGCAACGATTCAAGCTACTCCACTACGCAGCTCAAGCCCGCGATCTGGATTTGGTCGACGACTGCCCCGCTGACGAGCGCTACCGATTGGCCGAGCACGTTCACGTATTACATCAATCTGTTGAGCGCTCCCGGCGGTGACAAGCTTGTCGCGGCGTCCGTTTACGGGCTGCCCGGCAACCCCGTGTTACGCAGCATCTACGACACTGTGTACAAGAACCTGATCCAACTCGTCTACGCACCACCGGCGAGTTGGAATCTGCAGCCGGGTTACACCGTAGCGTACCAGGGAGTGCGCGAGACGACTGCCCCCAACGTCATCTACGTTGACCTCCTGTATAGGCCACCGGATGACAATGGCGGCGGAGGCGGTGGGGCTGTACCACCGGAGCAGCAGACAGTGCCGGCCGATATGGGCACGATCGTGGTTGTGCCTTCGGAGGGCACGGCAACGTACGAGGTGGACTCGACCAAGGCCTTGGACGCCCTCCAGTCCCTAGGGGCGGGCGTCAATGAGTTCCTCCTTGCCGACCTATCCAAGGTCGATGCGGAGGAGAAGGCCACGCTCATTGGATCGAGCATACTGCAGGCGGGCCTGGATTTGGCCAAGGACCTCGTCGTGAACGACGGGGAGGTAGTCATAACCTTCCCTGTTGGTTCGGTCAACCCGGGCACGGTGGCGGGGGCGGGCGCAGGCGCCGCGCTCAGAGTGTCGGTCAAGGTGATGGGCGATCAGGTCAGCATCACCATGGTGAGCGGCACCCAGGCGTCCGGCCAGGGCTTCGTACCGCAGTCCAACGTGTTCTCGCTGGATGCGTCTCTCGTTAAGGGTTCGCAGACCGTGGGGGATCTCTCCCGGTTTGACAACCCCGTGAAGGTGTCGTTTACCTACAACGCCGCGGCGGGAGTCGACGAGAACAAGCTGGGAGTGTACGGCCTTGATCCCGTTACAAAGACCTGGACGTACGTGGGCGGCAAGGTGGATCCGAATAACAACCGGATCACGGCTAACCTGGGTCACTTCAGCGACTATGCCGTCATGCTGTACGACAAGACGTTCGCGGATATAGCGACCCACTGGTCGAAGTCGGACGTTGAGTTGATGGCATCGAAGCATGTGGTCAAGGGTATGACCGACACCACGTTCTCGCCGGAAGCCCCTGTGACGAGGGCCCAGTACGCTGCGATGTTGCTGCGCGGCTTGGCGTTGGAGGAGTCTAAACCTTCGACCGAGACGTTCCTGGACGTATCCAAGGACGCCTGGTACTTCGGCGCGGTTGAAACCGCATCGAAAGCGGGAATCGTGAAGGGATACGACGATGGTACCTTCAAGCCCAATGCCAAGGTGACCAGAGAGGAAATGGCGACCATGTTGGTCAGGGCTTTGAAGCTGGCGAAGGTGAACACTGCCGTAGCTACGTCCGACGTGGACGCGTCTCTCGCCAAGTTCAGCGACAAGGGTAAGATCTCCAGCTGGGCGGTCGAAGCGGCGGCGTATGCTGCCAAGTCAGGCATCCTAACCGGTAGAACGGTGACTACGTTCGTCCCGGGAGGCACTGGCACAAGGGCAGAAGCGGCTGTGATGATGAAGCGGTTTATGGTGGCCGCCGGCCAGATATAGCGATCTGTAGACGCCGCGATGAAGCGGTGCGATGAAGTAGCGCAGTGAAGCGGCGCAGTTGACCGGGATCCCGTAGGAGATCTGCGGGATCCCGTTGTTTTCGGGTCGAGCCATGGATTTTTGGGCAGTGGGCTGTCCGGGGACGGGGTTGCCGGGCACCAGGCAGACGCAGTTGGTATGCGCGCGTTGTCCTGGATGATCGAATTCGACAATTATCCTGTAATTATCCTGTGAAGGAAAAGCGTGGGAGGGCGCAGAAAGAATTGCATGCTCTTTAGGCGTCAACAGAGCGGGCGCCACTGGAGCCAAAGCGTGGAAGGGCGGCGAAAGGCGATTGGATCCCAAGAGCCGAAAGGGCGTGAATACCCAGGCGGGCCTGAACACCCAAGAAGGCCGGGGAAGAAGGCTCAACCTGAATCTAGAGCCAATCACAGGTGCACTCATATTCGCCCTACTCTTCCTGGGCTCACTTGCGCGGGGATTGTTCTTCCAGGCTGATCTAATACAGTTCCAACTCGCGATTGCAGTGGTGTTCGGTCTGGAATGGCTCGACCGGATGGCGCGAAGGGATGGGCGCCTGATCGACGGATGGGCGGACGCTCTGCCGCTGCTCCTGGGCTTGTCGTACTGCGCGAGCTTCCTCGTGGCGGTCGACAAAAGGGTCGCACTAGGGGAAGCGCTCAAGTACCTCACCCTATTCATGGTGTACTGGATTGTCTCGCGTTTGTCATACTCCAGGGTGTGGGCCTTGCGATTCGCCAACCTCGTAGTGTTCATCGGCGTAGTGGTGTCCGCGATAGGGCTGGGAGCGGCCGTTCGCCTGGTGCAGTTCCCGGGGGCGTTCGTCGGGGGCGACATTCTTTCGACGTTCCAGTACCCGAACGCCCTTGCCGGATTCCTCTCCGCCGTTTGCGTCATCGTTATCGCCCTGTGGGGGCCTAGAGCCAAGGACGCTAGGGGACAGCGACGACCCGGCGCGGCGGACCAGGATGGACCGGAAGTGTCGTGGATTGCTGAATTGTGGTACGCGTTCTCCTTCGTCCTATGCGCGATCGTGCTCCTGTCCACGAGGTCCCGCGGGGCCTGGACGCTGATGCCCCTGGCGGGGGCCCTGGCGCTGTGGGGGCTGCCCCCGGGCTTCAGGTTTCAGGCTGGATTGAGGACTTCGT
>JAHDPS010000065.1 GCA_018434225.1 Bacillota bacterium | reverse complement strand
GGTGCGGTGCCCGGGGATCGAGCGAAAAACGGGCGTAAAGGTATTCGTCAAGGATGAATCGCGCAACCCGACCTGGTCTTACAAGGACAGGTTAGGCTGCGTGGCCACGGCGAAAGGGCTGGAGTTCGGCGCGAAAGTCACGACCGTGTCGTCGACCGGAAACCATGGCGCTTCGACCGCCGCCTATGCCGCGAGGGCGGGCCTCGATTGCGTGTTGTTCACGCTGCCGACAGTGTCTGAGGCCATGCTGGGTCTCATGCAGGTTTACGGGGCCAAACTGATCGCTACCACGTTCTACGGCCGGTGGGAGCTGATGTCGTACTGCGTGAACAATTTCGGCTGGTACCCGTTGGGCAACTACGTCCACGCCCTACCCACCGGCAATCCTTACGGGACCGAAGGGTACAAGACTATCGCATACGAGATCTGCCTGCAGCGGGAGTGGGAGATACCCGACATGATCCTGAGCCCCGTCGCCTACGGCGAGGGGTTCAATGGTATCTGGAGGGGCTTCCGCGAGCTCAAGGACCTTGGCCTTATCGACAGGACTCCCAGGATGATGGCGATCGAGCCGACGGGCGGGCCGCTTTCGAACGCCGTGAAGAAGGGTCTCAAGGCACCCGTGAAGGTCCCCTCCAAGAAATCCGTCGCCTTCTCCATAAACGGCGATTACATGGGTATGCAGGCGATGGTCGCGTTGCGGGAATCGGGCGGCTCGACGGTGGAGGTGTCCGACGAGGAGATAATGGCGGCGCAGTCCACGATGGGCGGAGAAGGGTTGTACCCGGAGGCGGCCTCGGCCGCGCCGGTGGCGGCCCTCCTGAAGATGGCCGGCGAAGGCGCCCTTGACGGGGGCGAGTCCGTCGTGTGCAGAATGACGTCCTCCGGCCTGAAGGATCCGGGGGCGACGACGGCCGTGCACGTGAAGCCGCCGGTGATCGAACCACGCGTGGAGGACATGCTCCGTGCGCTCAGGGACGCTTATGGCTTTGAAGCGGCAATATAGGGCGATATAAATATTTGCCGGGTCGCAGTTAACTAAACACATCAGGGGTGATGGCAAATGCTGTTGAACGAGTCCCGTGCTCGAGACGTAATGCGCAGGAATCAAGTGGACGCCATTGTCGCGACTTTTCCGGAGAACGTAACTTATGTATCGGGATACTGGAGTTTCAGCCAACATGTCATCAAATCTACCCAGGTATATGCTATAATCCCGGTTGTCGGACAGGTGACTCCCGTGCTCGTGGCCCCGATTGGCGATCTGGATGGCATGGCCGACAAGGGGCCGGACATTCCGGTGGAAGCATACGGCACCTTCAACGTGTTCATGGACGATAGCGGAGAGAAGCGGCCCGAGTACGATAGGTACTGGGATATGTCCCGGGGAGACAAGTCGGATTCGCCGGCATCCGCCCTCGAGGCCGCACTGAAAAGACTCGGCCTCGAAAACGGCCGCCTAGCGCTGGACTCGTCGGGGTTGACCCCGCCGGCCGCGGAAGACATCAAGAGAAGGCTTCCGCGTTGCAAGATGAGTGAAGGCTGGGGGCTTCTTCGAGAGATACGGATGGTCAAGACGCCTGAGGAGGTCGCCAGGGTCAAGAAATCGACCAGCGTGACTGAGAAGGCGATAGACGACGTGCTCGCTTCCTTGCGCGAGGGCATGACGGAGATGGAGATGTACACGGTGTTCAACGAATCGGTGGTGCGGCAGGGCGGCACGCCCCTTCTCACCTGCATCGGCATCGGCCCAAGGGGCGCGTTCCCGAACGTGCAGCCGTCAGGCTACAGGCTCAAGAAGAACGACCTGATCCGCTTCGACGTCGGGTGCATATACGATTCGTATTGCTCGGACATAGCGAGGATAGCGTGCTTCGGGCGCCCCTCGGACAAGGCCGCCGCGTACCACAAGGCTGTGCTTGAAGGTGAGCGGGAGGCCCTCAAGCTGGTGAAGCCGGGGGCGACGGCCGCAGAGGTGTTCGCTAAGGCGGTGGAGGCCACGAGGGCCGGCGGCATTCCACATTTCGAGAGGCACCATTGCGGGCACGGGATCGGGATCGAGCTATATGACATGCCGTCGATCGCTCCCGGGGACAAGACCGTTATCGAGGAGGGCATGGTCATCAACGTGGAGACCTGCTACTACGAACTCGGGTTCGCGGGTCTCCAGGCTGAAGATACAGTGGTTGTCACGGCCGACGGATACGACTACCTCAGCGTCAGCGACAGGTCGTTGAGGGTTATATAGACGGGGCGTTTGTATTCAGGGAGGTGATGGGTACTGGGTCTGTGGCCTTTCGTTGCAACTCAATTCTAGAAGGGGGAGACATTATGAAACGGGGTATCAGAATTCTAGCCGCTCTACTGGTGATGCTATTGTTCGTCGCCGGATGCGCTGGCGGAAGCACAGAGAAGAAGCCGGCCGAACAGCAGCAGGGACAACCGGAGAAACCGAAGACGATCAAGATAGCCTGTTCTTTCCCTCTCTCGGGCAGTAGCGCTGAACTCGGCCAGAGGACTCTTCGCGGGATAACGCTGGCGGTGGAGGAGATCAACGCCGCCGGAGGGATTAACGGGAAGAAGATCGAGATC
Source organism: Bacillota bacterium (assembly GCA_018434225.1). Taxonomy (GTDB): domain Bacteria; phylum Bacillota; class Sulfobacillia; order JABLXB01; family JABLXB01; genus SM1-B181. Next base: position 5,215 of record JAHDPS010000065.1, on the reverse strand, counting down.
GTCTCGATGGATGACCGCGCCGATCCAAAGGAAGCCGCTAACGTTGCCAACCTGCTCGCGGCCAACGCTGAGATACTGGCGGTCATAGGGCACAACAATAGCTCGTGCACGCTCGCCGCGGCCCCGATCTACAACAAGGCCGGGCTGCCCAACCTATCGCCGGACTCCAGCTCGCCGAAGATCACCGATGCCGGTCCGTACACGTTCCGCGTGAGGAACAGCGATGCCTATACGGCCTCCTTCAACATTCAGAAGATGTGGGACGCGGGGCACCGCAAGATCGGTATCCTGTATGAGAACAACGACTTCGGTCGCGGTGGATTGGACGTCGGCGTGAAAACCTTGAAGGAGATCGGGCCTGGACCGACCGCCACCGAGGCGTTCATGCTCGGCGAGACCAAGGACTTCAGCACGGCCATAACCAACTTCAAGAAGGCCGGAGTGGAAGCCGTCTACCTGGTTGGCGACTACACGGAGATCGCGCTGTTCTGCAAGCAGGCCCATCAGATGGACTACAATCCCTCCGTATGGGGAGGCACCGGCGCCTTCAACCCCGCGATCGCCACGCTGGTAGGAAAGGACGCCGAGGGCATCGTCGGCTCGAGCGTGTTCTACACCACCGACCAGAGGCCCGAGGTTCAGGAGTACGTCAAGAAGTTCCTGGAGAGATACAAGAGCGAAGGCATAACTCAGTGCGACGCTTTCAGCCCGAACGGCTATGATTCGCTGAGGATCATCGCCGAAGCAATCAAGAAGAACGGCGAGAGCAGGGAAGGGATCAACAAGTATATGACCACTCTCAAGGACTTCCCGGGAGTCATCGGCAACATCACCTTCGATGAGAACGGGGACGTCAAGATCCCGCTTAAGCTGTTCGTAATCAAGAACGGCGAATTCGTACCATGGGAAGTGGGCCAGAAGTAGGGATTCGAGGGGCGGCATGCGGCCATGGGAGAGCGTGCCGCCCTCCCACTCCACTTAGAAACCGGGGTGTTGGACAGTGGGTTGGGCATTGCAGCAAGTCATAAACGGGCTCACTCTCGGCGCGATATACGCTCTCATAGCCCTGGGCTACAGCATGGTGTACGGGGTCCTGTACTTCATCAACTTCGCCCACGGCGATGTTGCCATGCTGGGCGCCTACCTGTGTGTTGTGGTGCTGGCCGGTAGGCTTCACCTATCGAACATGGTGGCGGTGTTGCTTGCCCTGGTGTTGAGCGCGGTGGCCGGAGTGTTGATCGAGAAGGTGGCGTACCTTCCGCTGAGGAGGGCGGAACGCCTCTCGATGATCATCAGTTCATTGGGTGTTTCGATGATACTATCCACTGGAGCGCAGGTTATCTGGGGGGTTTCGACGCAACCCGTTCCATCGATCGTACCGACGGTACTGTATCGATTCGGAGGGGCTGTCGCAAGCTCTCTGCAGTTCGTGATACTCGGGGTTTCACTCGCGTTGATGGTAGGATTACAGCTCCTTGTTCACCGGACCAAAATCGGCATAGCCCTCAGGGCGACGTCGTTCAGCAGGGATACAGCCAGTGCAATGGGCATCGATACTGACAAGGTCATATCGTTCACCTTCGCTCTCGGGTCGCTTCTGGCGGCTGTGGCGGGGATCATGGTGGGGATATACTATTCGACGATATACCCGACCATGGGAAGCACGATAGGCATGAAGGCGTTTACGTCGGCCGTCGTCGGGGGCATAGGTAGCATACCGGGAGCGATGCTGGGAGGCATGTTGCTTGGGGTCGTCGAGAGCCTGGGCGGCGCCTATATATCGTCGGGATATCGTGACGCAATAGCGTTTGCCGTACTGATCGCCATCCTGTTATTCAGGCCGCAGGGCCTGCTGGGCAGCGGCGGAAGGGGGGTCGACCGCGCATGAAGTTCTCGACGAAGTGGGCGGGCGTCATTGCGGTCGTGGCACTGATGGCTGCTCTCCCGTTGTTTACGCGGAACGCCTACGTGATACACATTGGCATTTTCACGATGATGTACGTGGTTTTGTCGTCGAGCCTGAACATCGTGCTTGGTTTCACTGGGCAGCCGAACTTCGCTCACGCGACGTTCCTGGGCCTGGGCGCCTATGCGGCGGCGCTGGCGGCGGTCAAGGCAGGGTGGCCGTTCTGGGTGAACCTCCCGTTGGCGGGGATTGTGGCGGCGATATTCGGCCTTGTCATAGGCCTTCCGACCATGAGAGTGAAGGGGCACCACCTAGCGATCGTGACCATCGGATTCGCGCAGATCATAAGGTTGCTCGAGGTGAACTGGGACAGGGTGACGAACGGGCCGATGGGGATACCGGCCATTCCGACGGCGACGCTGGGGGCGCGCGCGTTCGGGAAGGTGGAGTTCTACTACTTCTCGTTGTGCTTCTGCGTCGTGGTGCTGTTCGTCATCAACCGGCTGGCGAATTCCAGGATAGGACGTGCGCTTAAGAGCATCCGCGATGATGAGATGGCGGCTGAGGCTCTGGGTGTGAACACCAGGTACTTCAAGATATACAGTTTCGTGATGTCGACGTTCTGGGCGGGGCTGTGCGGGGGCATCTACGCGCACTACGTGACATTCGTGAGTCCCGACTCCTTCACCCAGGCCGATTCGACGTCGATACTATGCATGGCGGTTGTGGGGGGCCTTGGGACGCTGTTCGGTCCGGTGGTTGGGGCGTTCATTCTCTCGCTGGCACCGGAGATGCTGAGGTTCGCCTCCTCGTACCGTTACATCCTGGTGGGAGTAATCATGGTGGTATCCGTAATGGCGCGCGAGGGCGTATTCAGCGCGGCGTTTTACAACCTCTTGAAGCCGTTCCGCCGGGAGGTGCCGCACCGTGGGTGACATGCTCAGGATCGATGGGGTGGGGCTGCGGTTCGGCGGTGTCGTTGCCCTCGACTCGGTGTCGATGGTGGTGGAGAAGGGACGGATCCACGGGCTGATAGGACCCAACGGAGCGGGGAAGACCACCCTTTTCAACGTCATTACCGGGCTATACGAGCCGGACGCCGGCGAGGTGGTATTCGACGGTGAGAAGGTGACCGGCCTTGAACCCCATCGGCTGTGCGAAAAGGGTATAGCGAGGACGTTCCAGAATATCCGCCTTTTCAAGTCCCTGACGGTTATGGAGAACGTCCTGGTGGGCTTGCACTGCCGCACTGTGTCCGGGACATGGGACGTGCTGGTCAACAGCAAGCGGGCCAGGGGGGAGAGCGGGGCGACGGCCGCGGAGGCCATGAGGCTGTTGGAGCTGACTGGGCTGAAGGGTTTCGAGCGCAAGATGGCGCGGAGTCTTCCCTACGGCCTTCAGCGCAGACTGGAGATCGCGCGGGCCCTGGCTACATCGCCGAAGATTCTTCTGCTCGACGAGCCGTCCGCGGGGATGAACTCGCGGGAGAAGGTGGTATTAAGGGAATTTCTCAAGGATCTGAACACGAAGCTAAACCTGACTACACTGGTGATAGAGCACGACATGAAACTGGTCATGACGCTCAGTGATACGATCACGGTCCTTGATCATGGACACAAGATAGCTGAGGGTTCCCCCGAGGCAGTACAACAGGACCCCCGCGTGATAGAAGCGTACCTGGGGAAGGATGTCGAGGAGATGGCTGGGGATGCTTGAGCTTGAGGGTCTCGATGTATACTACGGAAACATACAGGCATTGAAGAACGTGAGCCTATCGGTGGGGGAAGGGGAGGTAGTCGCCCTCATCGGCAATAACGGGGCGGGCAAGACGACGACGCTGCGGACCATCTCCGGGCTTCTGAAACCGCGCGCCGGCTCCGTGACGTTCCTCGGTCGCAGGATCGATGGGGTTCCGGCTCATAACGTGACGAAGATGGGGATATGTCACGTTTTGGAGGGCAGGCAGATATTCTCGAACCTGACGGTGAAGGAGAACCTCCTGATCGGCGCCTACCTCAATTCGGACAGGGGAGCGGTGGCGAAGAACCTGGACAGGTTGTTTGGGCTGTTCCCGATCTTGAAGGAGAGGCGGGATCAGTACGGCGGTACCTTGAGCGGTGGGGAACAGCAGATGCTGGCGGTGGCGCGCGCCCTGATGGGGAGCCCGCGACTGATCCTGATGGACGAGCCCTCACTGGGGCTGTCCCCTGTTATGGTGCAGCAGGTGGCCAGGATCATCGAGACGATCAAGGCCGACGGGATACCGATCCTACTGGTGGAGCAGAACGCCCGCCTTGCGCTGGCGCTGTCCCACAGGGGCTACGTCATCGACTCGGGCGAGGTCAAACTGCACGATACCGCTAAGGCGCTCAAGGAGAACGAGATGGTGAAGAAGGCCTATCTCGGGATGTAGCGCCCCAACACGCAGTGCGCCTCGGAACGCGCGACAATAGGGGGAGGGGTTGCGGATGATCGGTTGGAGAGCCAAGCTGGGCTTCATCCTTCCGTCGATAAACACTGTTGTTGAGCCGGAGATGGCGAAGATGGCCCCGTCTGGGGTATCCGCCCACTTTTCGCGGGCAAGGTCGGAAAATGACACTGAAGAGGAACTCGTCAGGATGGCGGAGGAATCCCCCAAGGCCGCGCGCGAGCTGGCCGATGCCGAGGTGGATATAATCGCTTTCGCTTGTACGGGAGCGAGCTTCCTGAAGGGGCCCGGCTACGACGAGAAGATCGAGGGTATCATTCGGAAGGAAGTCGGAATACCCGCGTTGACGACCTCCACCGCCGTGATCGAAGCGCTGCGGCACAAGGGGATGAAGCGGATAGTGCTGGCGTCCCCGTACGAGGATTGGCTTAACAGGAGGGAGTCCGTCTTCTTCAAGGCACACGGCATAGAAATCCTGGGCATGAAGGGCCTGGGGATCACGGACGTCCACATAGCGGACGTTGCCCCGGAGCAAGTGTACAAGCTCGCGCGGGGGCTGGTGAGACCGGATATCGACGGGATATTCATCAGTTGCACCGACTTCCGGACGGCGGAGATTCTCGAAGTTCTCGAGAGCGACGTCGGCAAACCGGTGGTGTCGAGCAACCAGGCCACCCTGTGGGCTATGCTCAAGAGGTTGAATATCAAGACGCCCGTTACGGGGTTCGGCTCTCTCCTGCGGGAGGTATAGCGTGTGAGGTGTAGCGTGTAGCGAAGCCATGGGGGCCGGCGATGGCCCCTTTCTGCTTTCAGTGAACGGGGGCTAGCGCAAAGTGGGGCTGCGTGCAGTGGGGCTGGTGTAAAGCCGGACTTGCGTGAGG
>JAHDPS010000072.1 GCA_018434225.1 Bacillota bacterium | reverse complement strand
GCCGTCGTATCGGTGGGGAAGAACGCACCCGCCTGGGGTGAGATCCAGGTGAGCGCCCTCGGGATCATGCCGAGGCTGGCCGCCTCGACTGGTGTGGAGATCCCGGTCGGGAGACTGGCGGAGGATCCGCGGGCGACGGTGAACGCCATAGTCGATGAGGCACGGAAGTGCGTCGAACAGCGGGGCGCGGAGGTAGTGGTGCTCGGGTGCAGCGGCATGGCGCCCGTCGCGCACCTCGTGCGCGAGCGCCTGGATGTGCCCGTCATAGAGCCTCTGGGGGCATCGCTGAAAGCGCTCGAGATGCTTATCGACGCGAACCTGAACCACGCTCAGGCGGGCGCGTGCCTGCCTTCCAAGGCCGGTTGATAAGCACGATCGCGCGCGGGCTCCATACGTGCTGTGGCGCACGGGTTTCGCCGAGAATCATGCACCCACGCACGAATGACCTCGAATCGTGCTGTGACGCGCCGGCTTTGTCGTGATGAGTGTTATAGCCTACCCCTGGGCCGGATATCGCTTGTGTGGGTCTACCGACAGATCTGTGTCGCCAGTTCTTGCTGGTGTGATCTCCAGCGACGGATTATTGTCACCCGGTGTGACCTCTGGCCACGGGTGGGTTCCAAAGACCATGACATCTACCGACGGTCGCGCGCAAAACCCTGTAGAATCTAGCCACAGGCCGCTGAAAGGCCGTGAATCTGCTGACGATCGCGCGGGAACCGTGGTGTCCGGCGGGCGAGACCGATGCCCTCGCGCCCCGTGGCTGTTCGGCGGACGACGACGATTGATCGCAGTACGTGCGTATGATATACTTCGTTATGCATCCATAGTGGGCGGTTAGCTCAGTGGTGAGAGCGCGTGACTCACATTCACGAGGCCATAGGTTCAAGTCCTATACCGCCCACCATGAAAAAACCCGCCGGGAGCAGGACTTTCCCGGCGGTTACTATTTCTCCCATTGGTATATATTGGCGGCACTGTTGCCTAACTGTTGCCTAACTCAAGGGAGGCGGCGAATTCATCCATGAGGACGGCGGCCCTCTCGTCTTGGCCGGGCAGGAGGTGTCCGTATGTCTGGAGCGTGATCGTGATATTCTCATGGCCGAGCCTGCGGGATACGGCCTTAATATCCACCCCCTGGTAGATTAGGATGCTGGCATGAGTGTGCCGCAAGGTATGAAGGGTGACGCCCTCCAGGTTCGCCTTCCTGAGAATTCGCTTGAGGTCCCGCGCGGCGACCCTGGTTCTCGGGAGAGGCCCCCCTCGGTTATTGGTGAAGACGAGATTCATATCATTCTGCCAAGATCCCCCTGAGGCTAGTCTCTTCTGGATCTGGCGCTTCTTCTGGCGCTTGAGGGCGGCCAGGGCTTTCTTCGGGAGGCTGATGGTTCTCAGGCCGGCCTTCGTCTTTACGTTCCCCATGCTGAGCCTCCCCTCTATCTCGTTGAGGGCCTGTCTTATGGTGAGTCTCCCATTCTCCCAGTCTACGGCGTCCCAAGTCAGGCCGAGCCATTCCCCCGGACGGAGGCCAGTATGGAGGGCGAGAATGAAGCCGTTTTCGAGGCGTTCGCCCCGGGCGGCGTCAAGGAACCTTGCCATCTCCTCTTGAGTCAAGCAGCGAGCCTCCTCCGGCTTATAGGTCCTGCGGGCGGCGAGCCGAGCCGGGTTCCGAGGGACGAGGCCCTTCCTCATGGCATCATCGAGGGCGGCGCGGAGGAGATAGGCCACATACGCCACAGTGCGCTTCGAGAGCCCCTTCGTGTCCAGAGCCTCATAAAGAGCGTTGATCTTCCTGTAGTCAAGGTTCTTGAGCTGGAGGCCCCCAAAGACGGGCTCGATGTGGTTCCTGTATATCCTGGTATAACTGGCGTGAGTCGCTTCCCTGACGCTTGACTTCTTGACCCGGAGCCAGTCTTCAAAGTGCTGGGCCACTGTGACCTTCTCGGGTTTCACGGGGAGGCCTTTCAGAGCATCCTGCTGGACCTTGAGAAGCTTTTCGCGAACCTCTGTCTTTGTCTTTCCGAAGATGGCAGGCCGAACTCGCTTCCCCTGGGCGTCATAACCCAGCGAAACCTGGGCGACCCAGAGGCCGTCTTCCCGTTGGTGGATGCTACCTTCGCCCCTACCCCTGCGCCTTCTTGCCAATGCCCTCACTCCTTTTTCGCTGGTTGGCGGCTTTTCGCTTTCTGTCTTTTCCGGCTTCTCCACCTTCTACTCTTGGCGGTGTTCTTGCAAGTATCACTGCAGTACTTCTGGTCCCTTCTGGAGGGGGCGAAGATGGACCCGCAGGCGTCACACACTTTCTTGGTGGTATCGTTAAGAAGTATGTAGAACTGCAGATATAGAGCCTGGAGCAGATTCTTGGTGAGAAGGTGTGGCACTATCCTGTAATGATCCCGATCTGGTTCCTTGATGATACTCCATTCATGCGATTGGAGGGCGATGCCCTCAAGCTGGTATTCTATGGACTTGCGGACTCGTACAAAAACGGCCACCTGATAGTATGGCAGGGGATCTCGGTCTATCTCCTTCAGGGTGGCCTTGTAGAACGTATCGGAAGTGGTCTGGACTATGAATCCGTCCTTCTCGCAATCAGCAAAGACAGTCTTGGCGTTTGCACCGGGATGGAAGCCGAGATCAAGCATGTCCAGTTCTGCGAACCGAACCAGCTTCTTCAATTCCCCCAGTCGGCGGTTGCGGATGAATCCATACATGCCCCATTGCCGAACGAAGCTTTCCGCACCGGTCCAGAAGTCTTCAAGTTTCTCGGTTGAGGCGCCCCCCCGGGCTGACGAAGTTAGAAAGCCATGAGCTTCCACCCACCTTTTCATCGCTGCTTTTCGTCCTCCTTCCGAGGTTCTCTCCACGAGGCGGACGAGCGAAGAGATCAAGTCGGGATTATCGAAAGCATCGTATAGGCTGCATTCGTCGGACGCTGTCCTCAGGCTCCCTCCCCCCCAAGCATAGCGCCTATAGACCTTCTGCTTATACCGGCAGTCTATCGGAAACTGTATCCCCTTATGCATACCCTTTCAGGCCTCCCCAAATGCATACCCATTTGAAACCCTAGTATTCGCTGCGATCATGCCCTATACTAATAATAGCAACAATTAGCGGTCACGTCAACAACAGGTAATGGGGGGTGCAATACCATGAAAGCCAACCAGGACATTAGAGAAAGGGCCCACCTAGCCGGGGTATTTCTATGGCAGATCGCTGACAAAATGGGTATGCACGACAGCAATTTTGCGCGACTGCTGCGGAAGGAATTGCCGGCGGAGCGGAAGGCTCACGTCTTCAGGATCATTGACGACCTCAGCGAAGAGAGCCGGGCGGGGGGGCGTTGACCGTGGAGGAGCGACTCCACCTTGTATCAGACGGCATGCTGACTGTGATGGAGGCTGCTGAGTTTGTCGGCCTGGGACGCACTTCCCTCTATGCGCTGATGGAGCGTGGAGAATTGCCGTATGTCAAGTTCGGCAGTGCCAGGAGGATCCCTCGGAGGGCGCTGGTTGCGCTGGCGGCCCGCCACCTCGTGGGTGGGGACTTTCGGAGTGAGCAACAGTCGGCCTAGCGGGGCCGGGCGGGGCGGTGAAGCGCTTGTCTGGGGAAAGCGTACCATGTTGTAGAGGTCTCATCCAGCCTCTCCGATCAGTGACAGAGTTGGAAGGTCTTGAATCACAGGGATATGTCCAGCGCCATCTTCAAATTCCTATGGACAAGCCGTGTGCGGCGGCCTTTTTTGCCGGCAGGGCGCTCCCTGTTGTGGGCATGCGGTCTCAGACATTCTACGCCCTTGCCGCAGAACTCCGTCGCATGGGCGTGCAATTGGATCGAGCTGTCACGATTATTTTGAACTTATGGAAAAGGCAGCCCCCGAAGGTAACTGCGGCCCCCGGAGCGGATGGGAGGCCCTTCACCCTGAAGGCTGCGGAGGACTGCGCAAGATCGGCATATCGGGCGCGATCCCTAAAAAGCTACGGATGCAACAGTCCCGTATGGTCCGAAGCTTGCGTAGGCGCTGAGGCCTGCGAGTTTCGGAGCTTGTTGACCAGGGGCGGGGGGCAAAGTCGCTTGGCGGCGCACGACGCTTTCTTACGCTGGATGGCGGCTAGGGATGCCGAAGGGAAGAAGTGCCTTACGGAAGGCGATATCCGGGTTTATTGTGCCCTCGACAGCATCGAGGCACGGCGCGGGTTCAAGCCCGGCACTCGTCTGTATGCGAGCTGGCGGGAGATTGCCCAGTGTTCGGGGATACAACGACACAAGACTGGGGAAGTCCTTCGGCGGCTCTTTTGGCATGGGCTCATTCGCTACAAGCCAGGCGACAATTCACGGCGGGGAATGGCGAGCGAGATCGAGAGGGTCATCCCAGTACCACAGCCACCCCAGTACCTTGAGGGAACTGGGTAGGTGTACCCTGAGGGAACTGGGGGGTAGTACCCTACGGGACCCCATCTTTATAACGTCAGAATAAAGTCAGTAACGCCCCCGGCAATAACCCTCTTCGGGATCGGGGGAATATGAGGAGGAGGCGGCGTCAATGCCGACAGCGGAGTTCCCTGAAGGCAGGATCGTGGAGATAAGGTTCGCCGGGTGTCTGTTGATTCTAGGCGAACGCGAGCTGATCAGGATGCTGAACCACCATCCCAGGCTATGGATGGCGGCGATGCGGCGCGGGAAGGCCGTTCTGCGACGGCGCAAAGCCAGGGAGCGATTCAAGAATGCGGGTGATGGCGATGAAGTACTACTGGGAGAAAGAGACGCCTGAGACCGTGGCCTCGGAGAAGAACGTCCTGCGGTACTACAGGCAGGCCGGCAGACTCCAGGTGGGGCGCCCCTCGTGGACGGACAAGGACGGCAAGGAGAAGCACGGGAAGACCGTGACCCTCGATATTGAGGCCCTAGAGGTTCTGGAGCCTGAGAAGAGGGCGAAGGCCAGGGCGAATTTCGAGGAGATCATGGAGGCACTGCTCAGTGCGTGACGCTGCCGGCCATATCGTATCGGCGATCAATTCCCTGCAAAAGGTCAAAGAAGCGGCAGGGAACGAGGCCCTGAAGAGCGACGTTCAATGGCTGCAGGACATGCTCCTGGGGCTTGGGAGGGAATTGACGATCCTATCCAGGAACGTCTCTGCGAAGTAAACGCCTATTTTGAGCCACACGGAAGGGGGCGAAGGGGTACCGCCTCCCATGCCCCCAAAACGCCTAAGGAGGCCGTTTCTGCGCGCCAGGCGCGGTGTTGTGGCGTAGACGGCGCCCCCCCACCACAGCAGCGGGTGGACGTCCTACGGGGACCAGGGGGGCGGCGGCTTTTCCAATAGAGCGACTCTCGCGAGAAAAACGAGGACGAGAGGAGGCCGCGAAAGTGATGACAGGCGAAAAACCGTGGGCCGAAGTACTGCAAGAGCTGCTGGAGTTTACCAAGCAATGTCGCATAAAGGTCTGGCGCTTCCCATTGCCCGAGCCGCTTCTGGGATTCTACTCCGGTGGGCCAGAGATCGGGTCCAACATCGTGATAGCGGATAAACTGGTGGGCAACACCGAGGAATACGCCAGGATCTTGGCTCATGAGCTGGGCCACCACTTCGACGCGGGGCGACATGATAGGGGCCGAAAAGACACCGGAGGGGCGGCGGATAGTGGAAGCCGCCGAACGTAAGGCCGATGAGTGGGCCGCCGGCGTTCTGAAAGATCTAGGTGTGGCCGAATTTGACAGGCTCGAAGACGAAACGCCCCCCGGTCGTGAAAAAGCCGTTTCTCCCTGAAGTCGGGGACCGAAGGGGGGCCTATCCCAAAACAGATAAGCCGTTTCTGCGCGCGACTGTGGAGACGCAGTGCGATACTCCCCTCCCGCTGTGCTGGCTACCATAATCTGATGAGATCGAACTCGTGAGAGCAATGAACTGGCCCGCAAAGAAAAGGGGATTCGCGCAGAGGAAAAGAATACATCCGAAAACTGTCGATTGGAGGGGAGTGTCGTGCAGAGAATCGCCAGGATCGCCCTT
>JAHDPS010000265.1 GCA_018434225.1 Bacillota bacterium | reverse complement strand
GGCGGACGCGATCCGCGGCGCCGCCGGCACGCAGGTGATACTCACGATCGTGCCCGAGGGGAGCGACCAGCCGAAAGACTACGTGCTCACAAGGGAGAACATCGTGCTCCCGACCGTCGAGAGCAACATGATAGGCGACGACATAGGGTATATTCAGATAAGCCAGTTTGGAGAGGGCTGCTCCAGCGAGACCGCGAAGGCCGTGGAACAGTTCAAAGCGAACGGGGCGAAGGGCATAGTACTGGATTTGAGGGGAAACCCCGGCGGGTTGCTGGACGAGGCCGTGGACGTCGCCCAGTTGTTCGTTCCCGAAGGCCCGGTCCTCTCGGTGGTCGATAGGGAAGGCAAGAGGGATGTCAAGGTGTCGCAATCGAACGGACTGGGGCTGCCCCTCGTGGTCCTCGTGGACGGCGGCAGCGCCAGCGCGTCGGAGATAGTGGCGGGCGCCATCCAGGACCGGAGGACCGGAACCCTGGTTGGCACCACGACTTTTGGAAAGGGGTCCGTACAGACGCTCCTGAACCTCAGGGACGGCTCGGGCCTCAGGTTGACCACGGCGAAATACTTGACTCCTTCGGGCAGGTCCATTCACGGCCTGGGAATTGATCCGGATATCGTCGTAAAACCGGCGGAGCGCGCGGATTACGAGCCACTCACCGTACCCAGAACTCTGAATTCGATGAAGATCGGCCTCGACGTTCTCTTCGCGCAGCAGCGCCTGAACAGACTTGGTAACCGGCTGGTCGAGGACGGTATCTATGGAGACAAGACCAGGGCGGCGGTGTCCGAGTTCCAGCGGACGAGGGGTCTGAAGGTCACCGGCGAGGTGGACGAGAGCACGGCAGAGGCCATCAACAAGGCATTGATGGAAAAAGCGCGGGATGACGATCCGCAACTCGAAAAGGCAATCGAAGTCCTTCGCTCGCGCATGTAGGGCCATGTCGAGCGGGTGCTGAACTGAGGGGAGCGATTGGCGTCACATGATTCCGGTGAAGGAGCTCACGCTTTCGCTGCTACGCCTGCTTCCTCTCGCCATCATAGAACCATCGACGGCGATCGTCTTCTGGATGATCGTGTTTCTCTCGGCCATCCAGTATAAGAAGGTCGCGGCGAACGAGGCGCGCATATACGGGATGTCCAAGAACAACTCTATGGAGGCCCTGGTGTCGGGGTTGTTCTACGGGCTCGCGGGCGGGGTTGTCGCCAGCGCCTTCCTGGTGTTCATCGGGGTGTCGTTGACGGGGTCTGGAGTGGCGTACCTGCTACCCCTCGCGCTCCTCCTCTATATGGTAAACCCCAGGCTGATGTGTTTCTCTTACGCCGGCGGCCTCATCTCCATCATGAACCTCGTATCCGGTTTTCCGAGGGTTTCCGTCCCCGGCCTCATGGCGCTCGTGGGCATCCTCCACATTACGGAGAGCATTCTCATAAGGCTGAGCGGGCAGGGTTGTTCTACCCCCCTGTACCTGCGCAACAAGGCGGGAAGGGTCGTGGGCGGTTTCGGGTTGCAGAGATTCTGGCCGATGCCGCTGGTCGCCCTGGTCATGCTCGTCGTACCGGACATGACAGGCATCACAGGGCTGATACACATGCCCGACTGGTGGCCGCTTATCAGGCCGGAGGAGGCGGCCCATGCGCCGGACGCGCTGTTTGTGATGGTACCCCTCGTGGCGGCGCTCGGCTACAGCGACTTTGCGGTGACTTGCACGCCGGCGAGGAAGGTGCGCCGCGCGTCAACGGCACTGGCGTTATACAGCGTGACGCTCTTGGGAGCGGCGGTGGCGTCCTCGTTCTATAGGCCGCTGCAGTGGGTGGCCGCGCTGTTCGGACCCATCGGCCACGAGGCAGTCGTCATGCTTGCGGGCAAGCGGGAACTATCCGGAGAGTCCGCGTTCGTCCCTCCAGCGAGGGGCGTCATGGTGTTGGACGTGATGCCGAACACTCCCGCGGCGGGGGTCGGCCTGAAGACCGGAGACATAATCATCGAGGTCAGCGGTGCGCCGGTGAACTCACGGACGGAGCTCATGGACATGGTCGCGAAGACCCCGGTATTCCTGGAGATGCTCGTCGAGGACATGCATTCCGGGTCGCGACGCGAGGTCAGGTTCAGGGGAGTCGTAGACGATCTCGGGGTAATCACAGTCCCCGAAGAAGGCGACGACCCTCACGTCGAAATACGCGGCTCGACTCCGATGAAGGGCCTGTTGCGCAGGCTCGTCGGAACATTGAAGGCTGTGAAGGGGAGGTTGTCCAGGCGCTAGGATGATTCCTGTACCGTTACCGGATCATGAGCGGCGCCGGTTGGCGGCCGCCATAGCGATAATCGCGGGTGTACTTGTGCTCTGCTGGGGCCTCCACTCCATCGCCGGGAGGACGCCCGCGCGCGTAGAGCCCGGCACGCCGATCGAACCGCCTGTGCAATCCCCCGCCGAGCCGCCAGCCCGATCCCCCGGTGAATGCGTCACCGAACCGCCCGATCGACCCGTTGACGGGACCCCGGTTGAACCTGTTGGTAAACCCGCCGGCGAAACCCTTGCTCCCATGCTCGCAATCATACTGGATGACTGGGGTTACGGAGTGGCGGGGACGAAGGAGGGTCTGGACCTCCCGATACCGCTGACGATGGCGGTGTTGCCCAACGGTCCTCATTCGCGGCGAGAGGCGGACGAGGGCAGAGGCCGGGGGCATGAGGTGATCCTCCATCTCCCCATGGAGGCGCTGTCGACGGACCACGGGGTGGCGGCCCCAGAGGGGACAATAACGGTGGACATGGATACCGACAAAATCAAGCGGCTGGTGGAGGAGTACATCGAGGCTGTTGGACCGGTCAGCGGGCTGAACAACCATACGGGGTCCAAGGCCACGGCGGATCGAAGGGTCGCCGGGGCGGTGGCGGAAGTCGCCGCCGAAAAGGGGCTGTTCGTCATCGACAGCAGGACCATAGGCAATTCCGTCCTGGCGGCGGTGGCCGCCAGCGCCGGAGCCCCGTCGGCCAAAAACGAAGTGTTCCTGGATAATCAGAGAGACGAGGACTACGTGAAATCGCGCTTGCGCCTGGCGGCGACCCTCGCGCGCAAGAGGGGAGCCATCATATCCATCGGGCACGTGGATCCGGTTACGGTCAAGGCGATTCTGGAGATGATCCCGGAGATCGAGGAAATGGGCGTTACGCTCGTCAAGGCCTCACGCGTCGTGGAAGCCCTCAACGTCCCCGTCATGAACCTCGCGGACCCGCGCCTCAAGTAGCCGGGACCGCGGCGCGACACACAGTCCGGCGAATCGCCGTCCGATCTTATACGGAACGGTCGTCGGAGCGGCCGTCGTTGCAAACATATGTTTGGTGTGGTAGATTATTGCCGTAGCCTCACGACGTGGTGGAGATGAGATCGTGGAATTCAAGGTGGTGTCGGAGTACACTCCAAAGGGCGACCAGCCCCAGGCGATCGAGAAGCTCAGCGAGGGTGTATTGAGGGGCGATAGGGGCCAGGTGTTGCTCGGAGTCACGGGTTCGGGCAAGACCTTCACGATAGCCAATGTGGTCGCCAACGTGCAAAAGCCCACGCTAGTCATCGCGCACAACAAGACCCTGGCCGCGCAGCTATGCGGCGAGTTCAAGGAGTTCTTTCCCGACAACGCGGTGGAATACTTCGTCAGCTATTACGATTACTATCAGCCGGAGGCCTACATACCGCAGTCGGATACGTACATCGAGAAGGACGCGATGATAAACGACGAAATCGACAAGCTCAGGCACTCGGCCACGTGCGCGCTGTTCGAGAGGCGCGACGTGATAGTCGTGGCCAGCGTGTCCTGCATATACGGCCTGGGCTCGCCGGAAGACTACGGCGCACTGTCGATCTCGCTCAGGGCCGGCGCGGAGTACGATAGGGACGAGATCCTGAAGCGCCTGGTGAACATCCAATATAACCGCAACAACATCGCGTTCGAACGCGGCGCCTTCCGGGTCAGGGGCGATACGATCGAGATATACCCGTCGTCATCCACCGAGAGGGCCATCAGGATCGAGATGTTCGGGGACACGATCGAGCGGATGTCGGAGATCGACGCCCTCACGGGCGAGGTGCTGGGGTACAGGAACCACGTGCTCATACGCCCCGCCAGTCACTACGTCACGACGGACGAGAACTTGAAGAACGCTCTGGCCTCCATAGAGACCGAACTGGAGGATCGGCTGAAGGAACTGCGCGCGGGGGGCAATCTGTTGGAGGCCTACCGTCTCGAACAGCGCACCCGTTACGACCTGGAGATGCTGAGGGAGTCGGGGTTCTGCCCCGGGATAGAGAATTACTCGCGGCACCTGACGGGGCGGAAGCCCGGCGAGCCGCCGTACACGCTCCTCGACTTCTTCCCGGAGGACTTTCTGATAGTGATCGACGAGTCCCACCAGACTGTCCCCCAGATTGGGGGCATGTACATGGGGGACAGGTCTAGGAAGAACTCGCTCGTGCAGTTCGGTTTCAGACTCCCGTCGGCGTATGACAACAGGCCGCTGAGATTCGATGAGTTCGAAAGACGGATGAAGCAAGTGATATGCGTTTCCGCGACACCCGCGCAGTACGAACTCCAGAGGGCGAAGAGGGTCGTCGAGCAGATAGTCAGGCCCACGGGACTGGTCGATCCCGAGGTGGACATAAGGCCCACAAAGGGCCAGGTGGACGACTTACTCCACGAGATCCGCGCCGGGGTGGAGAAGAAGCAGCGCGTGCTGGTCACGACGCTGACCAAGAAGATGGCGGAGGATCTCACCGATTACCTGCGCGAGGCCGGGGTCAAGGTGAGATATCTCCACTCCGAGGTGGAAACGCTCGAGAGGATGGAGATAATCAGAGACCTGAGAATGGGGGTTTTCGACGTCCTGGTGGGCATCAACCTCCTGAGGGAGGGGCTGGACCTCCCCGAGGTCGCCCTGGTCGCGATATTGGACGCCGACAAGGAAGGGTTCCTGCGGTCGGACACCGCGCTGATACAGACGATGGGGCGGGCCGCGAGGAACGTTGAGGGCAGGGTCGTAATGTACGCCGACGTCATCACCGATTCAATGAGGCGGGCCGTGGCGGAGACCGAGAGGCGCCGCGCACTGCAGGCCGCGTACAACAGGGAGCACGGGATCACGCCGGAGACCGTCAAGAAGGCCGTGAGGAGTGTCATCGAGGCGACCAGGGCGGCCGATCCGAGGGCGGCGTACTGGGGCGAGCACGATGTATCGAAGTTGCCGCGCGCGCAGGTCCCCAGGATGGTGGAGAAGCTGAGGCGCGAGATGAAAGAGGCGTCGAAGCGCCTCGAATTCGAAAGGGCCGCGTCGTTGAGGGACATGATATTCGAGCTGGAGGCGAAGATCCACCCGGGGACGGCTCCGGCTGGGCAGTCGCGGAAATAAGCCGCACGCAAGAGGTGCCACGCAAGAGGTGCGCGGCCGGATCTTAATGCGGGTGGGGTTTGGAGGCCTGCGTAGTGTCGAGGGACAGCATATTCGTCAGGGGTGCGAGGCAGCACAACCTGAAAAACATAGACGTGGAGATTCCAAGGGACAAACTGGTCGTGGTGACGGGCCTGTCGGGGAGCGGCAAGTCGAGCCTGGCCATGGACACGATATACGCCGAGGGACAGCGCAGGTACGTCGAATCGCTGTCTGCGTACGCAAGGCAGTTCCTCGGCCAGATGGACAAACCCGACGTGGATTACATCGAGGGCCTGTCGCCCGCAATCAGCATCGACCAGAAGAGCGGCAGCCGGAACCCTCGCTCCACCGTGGCGACTGTGACCGAGGTATGGGACTACCTCAGGCTCCTGTTCGCACGCATCGGACAACCCCATTGCCACGTGTGCGGGAAGCCGATCTCCAGGCAGACCGTCGAGCAAATGGTGGACAAGGTGGCGGCCCTGCCCGAGGGGACCAGGGCGCAGGTGCTCGCCCCCATCGTAAGGGGGCGGAAGGGCGAGCACACGAAGGTGTTCGACGACATTCGCAAGGCCGGGTACCTGAGGGCGAGGGTGGATGGCGAGGTAATGGAGATCGACGGTCCAACTGAGATCAGACTGGAGAAGAACAAGAAACATACGATAGAGGCAGTGGTAGACAGGCTGATCGTTAAGCCCGAAGCGGCGCGACGCCTCGCCGACTCGCTGGAGTCCGCTGTGGCCCTAAGCGGTGGCCTCGCCGTGGTGAACATCCTGGACCGCGAGGGTGAGGATCGGGAGGGTGAGGGCCGGGGCGGCGACATGCTTTTCAGCCAGAACCTCGCCTGCCCCGATTGCGGGGTGAGCATCGAGGAACTGGCCCCGCGCATGTTCTCGTTTAACTCGCCGTACGGGGCGTGCCCCGATTGCACCGGCCTGGGCAGCAACATGGAGATAGACCCCGACCTGGTCATCCCCGACAAACGGAAGTCCCTGGCGGACGGGGCGATAGTGCCGTGGAACAAGAACACGAGCACTTACTACTACCAGATGCTCGAATCGGTGGCCAGGGAATACGGATTCAGTATGGACAGCCCGGTCGATGAGATCTCCGGCGAACAGATGGATGTTGTCCTTTACGGGACGAAGGGGCGATCGATCAAGTTCAGGTACGAAAACGAGTTCGGCCACAAGAGGGTCTGGGAGGCCCCGTTCGAGGGGGTCATCCGGAACCTCGAGAGGCGACACCGGGAGTCGTCAAGCGACGCGATGAGGCAGGAGATCGAGGAGTTCATGTCGTCCAGGCGCTGCCCCTCGTGCAACGGGGCCAGGCTCAAACCCGAGAGCCTGGCTGTCAAGGTGGCGGGACTATCCATCGCCGACGTGGCGAGGATGTCCGTCGCCGAGGCCAGGAGGTTCTTCTCCGAGATGCGTCTCGACGAGCGGGATACGCTGATCGCCCGGCGCATCCTCAAGGAGATCGTGGAGCGGCTGACGTTCATGGTGAACGTCGGCCTTGATTACCTGACGCTGGACCGCTCCGCGGGGAGCCTGGCGGGCGGGGAGGCGCAGAGGATCCGCCTCGCCACGCAGATCGGATCCGGGCTGGTGGGGGTGCTGTATATCCTCGACGAGCCGAGCATTGGCCTGCACCAAAGAGACAACCATCGGCTGCTCGCGACCCTCAAGAGGCTGCGCGACATCGGGAACACCCTGATCGTGGTGGAGCACGACGAGGACACCATGTGGGAGGCCGACCACATCATAGACATCGGGCCCGGGGCGGGAGAACACGGCGGCAGGGTCGTCGCCTCTGGAACTGTGAGGGACATCATCGAGAACCCGGATTCGATTACGGGCAGGTACCTTTCGGGCAAGGAGTCTGTGCCCATCCCCCTTCGGCGGCGGAAGCCGGACGGACGCACCCTGGTCGTCAGGGGGGCTAGGGAACACAACCTCAAGTGCATCGACGTGAACATCCCGCTGGGGTTGTTCGTGTGCGTCACGGGGGTGTCGGGATCGGGCAAGAGCACCCTGATCAACGAGATACTGTACAGGAGGCTGGCCAACGGGCTCAACGGCGCCAGAAAAAAGGCCGGGGAGCACGCCGGGATCGACGGCCTCGATCATCTGGAGAAGGTCATAGAGATCGATCAGTCCCCCATAGGCAGAACCCCTCGTTCGAATCCAGCCACATACACAGGCGTGTTCGACCTCATCCGCGAGGTGTTCGCCATAACCCAGGAGGCGAGGGCGCGCGGGTACAAGCCGGGGCGGTTCTCGTTCAACGTGCGCGGCGGGAGATGCGAGGCGTGTCGCGGGGACGGGATCATTAAGATAGAGATGCACTTCCTGCCCGACGTGTACGTCCCGTGCGAGGTATGCAAGGGGAAGAGGTACAACAGGGAGACGCTCGAAGTCAAATATAAGGGGAAGAGTATCGCCGAAGTGCTCGATATGACTGTTGAGCAGGCCCTGGATTTCTTCGCCAACATACCGAGAATCCAGCGCAAGCTCCAGACGCTGTACGACGTGGGTTTGGGATACGTCCGCCTGGGTCAGCCCGCCACCACCCTTTCGGGGGGGGAGGCGCAGAGAGTGAAACTGGCTACCGAGCTTTCCAGGCGGAGCAACGGGAAAACAATGTACATCCTGGACGAACCGACGACGGGGCTGCACATCGCAGACATCCGCAGGCTCCTGGAGGTGCTGCAGCGCCTGGTAGACGCCGGTTCCACCGTCGTCGTGATAGAACACAACATGGACGTGATTAAGACGGCGGACCATATCATCGACCTGGGGCCGGAGGGCGGGGACGAGGGGGGCCGCATCGTCGCGGCGGGGACCCCCGAAGAGGTGGCCGGCAACGCGGAATCTTACACGGGGGCATTCCTCAAGGAGGCTCTGGAGCCGCACCACAGGCTGAGGCTTCTCGAAAAGCACCTCGGAAGGAAGGCTTGACGGGCGACATGACGGGAGACATGGCGGGCGACGTGCCGGGCCACGCGAGCGGCGATATGGGTGGCGACATTGCCGATTCGGGCCCCGGGCAGCCCGGCGTCATTCAACAGCAGGGCGAGCCCGGCTTTGGCGCGGCCGGTCCCGGCGCACCCCACCCAGATGCGGCGGATGAGGAGCGCGCCAGTCTGCTGGAGAAGGTCAGGAACCTGCCCGAGAGACCCGGAGTTTACCTGTTCAAAGATGCGAGGGGCAGGGTGATCTACGTCGGGAAGGCCGTCTCCCTGCGCAACAGGGTGAGGTCGTACTTTCAGTCCAGCGAACTGTATACCAGGCGCCTCACCGGACTCCTCGACCGGATCGCCGACCTCGAGTTCATCACCACCTCCTCCGAGATCGAAGCACTCATACTCGAGTCGAACCTCATAAAGAAGTACAAACCGCGATACAACATCAGGCTCAGGGACGACAAGCACTACCCGTACATCAGGGTGACCCTAGAAGAGGAATGGCCGCGCGCGTTGATAGCGCGTACGATGAAGAAGGACGGTTCGAAGTACTTCGGTCCGTACACCAACGCCGGCTCGGCGCGGGAAACCCTGAAGGCGTTGCAGCGCGTGTTCAGGTACCGCACCTGCGCCAACGAGGTGTTCAAGAACGCGCGGAGGCCCTGCCTCAACTACCACATCGGTCGCTGCCTGGCCCCGTGCCGCGGTATGGTGGAACCCGAGGCATATGCGGCGGCGGTGAAGGACATGTGCTCGCTGCTCGAGGGCAGGGGTGGTGACGTCGTCGCCAGGCTGAAGGCCGGGATGGAGAAGGCCGCGGACGCGCTCGACTTCGAGACCGCCGCACGCCTGCGCGACCAGATACGCGCCATAGAGCAGATAGGCGAGAAGCAGAGCATAATCATCCACGACATGAAGGACCGCGACGCGATAGGGATCGCGGCCGAGGGAAACGACGCGTGCGCCCAGGTGTTCCAGGTGCGCGGCGGCAAGATGATCGGCCGTGAGACGTTCGCCTTGTCGGACGTGGGCGGCGCGGAGCCCCCTGAGATCCTCGGTTCTTTCATCAAGCTGCACTACAGTGCGGCCACGTCGATACCGGCCGAGGTGGTGCTTCCGTATGCGTTGAGTGAGCGCGAGTCTATCGAGGCCTGGCTGACGGGGATCAAGGGCAGTCGCGTGCGCCTTCGCGTCCCGGCGAGGGGCCGCCTGAAAGACCTGGTGGAGATGGCCGCGAGGAACGCGCGTCTCGCTCTGGATGAGATGAAGCCGAGGGAGGAGCGCGAGGCGGAGATGCTGCGGTCGTCCCTCGATGACTTGGCCTCCGCCATAGGCCTTTCCTCTGGACCCCTCCGCATCGAAGGTTACGACATATCCAACATCCAGGGCAGGCAGCCTGTCGGATCCATGGTTGTCTTCACCGGCGGCAAGCCCAACAAGGACCAGTACAGGCGGTTCAGGATCAGATACAAACAGACCCCCGACGATTTCGCCATGATGCAGGAGATGCTACTGCGCCGATTTAGGCGCGGGCTGGCGGAGCTGGAGGAGGGGGAGGAAGGCGCGGGCAATGCCGCCGGCGCACGCGCAAGCGAAGGCGCGCCGGCCAGCGGCGGGTTCGCCGAGTTTCCCGACTTGATCATGGTGGACGGCGGAAAAGGGCAGCTGAGTTCCGCCGTGGAGGTCCTGGAGCACCTCGGCTTGCGGGAGATCCCCATTATTGGACTTGCCAAGCAGGAAGAGGAGATATTCCTTCCAGGGAGGTCCGATTCCATTCTGTTGCCGCGCGATTCGCACGCCCTGTACCTGATACAGCGGCTTCGAGATGAGGCCCATAGATTCGCCATCGGCTATCACCGGAAGCTGAGGGGCAAGGAGGGGCTCAAATCCCTGCTGGACGAGGTGCCCGGAATCGGCCCCAGGCGAAGGTCCGCTCTGCTCAAGCGCTTTGGCTCTGTGCGGTCTATAGCGGCTGCTGAGACCAGCGACATCGCCGCGGTAGAGGGCATCGGCCCCGGACTTGCGCAGAGGGTGAAAGAGGCGCTGGCGGGGATGTGACGCGCAGGTGCTTCTTCGCAAGAGATGGCGCCATGTAGACTCAATTCCTCCGGGCAATCAGGTTTCAATCCGCACCTCCGCGCGGGAGGCGATGCGAGCTTCCGCCGCGTCCGGGCCCGGGCCTCCCGGTTTCAACCCACACCCCCGCGCGAGAGGCGACGTACTGTGGTGCGGGCATAGCGTTTTCGCGCCAGGTTTCAACCCACACCTCCGCGCGAGAGGCGACTTGCGCCAGAAGTTTACGGCCGAAGCCGAAGCGTTGTTTCAATCCACACCTCCGCGCGAGAGGCGACGGTGATGCCAGCCTGCTTGACCACGCCCGCGCCGTTTCAATCCACACCTCCGC
>JAHDPS010000127.1 GCA_018434225.1 Bacillota bacterium | reverse complement strand
CGGGGACATCGACGTGATCCTCACCACCGGGGGAACGGGACTCAGCCCGAGCGACTATACTCCGGATGCCACTTACGCCGTGATCGACAAAGAGGTGCCCGGAATCGCGGAGGCTATGCGCCTGGAGGGATTGAAGCACACCCCCCACGCGATGCTCTCCAGGCAGATAGCCGGAATCCGTGGAAGGTGTCTCATAGTGAACATGCCCGGCAGCCCGAAAGCGGTGCGCGAGTGCCTTGCGGTCGTGACGCCCGCAATCCCTCACGCGGTGGGGTTGTTGCGAGGCGAGGGGAGCGACTGCGCGCGCCTCCGCGATTAACGCACTTCCGCTATTAGTGCCGGTCTTGACGTTGTCAGACTGTCAGAAACGCGATGGCGGCCACCGCGACGAGGCGCGCGAGCGACCATACGGCGCGGAAACTCGCGTACCGCCCCGCCAGGCCCGCGAAGGCCGATATCCCCAGGACCTGAGGCAAGGCCCCGCCGAGCCAGATCACCAGCGCGGTCCCGGCCCCCGCCAGGAGCCGCGATAATGGCGGAAGGGGTGGCATGATCAGAAACAGCATTCCCAGCGCGACCATTCCTCCGGTTACCTTCAGTAGTAAGGAAAACGACCAACGCCAGGCGCTCCTCTGGGCGTCGAGCCAGCTCGGCGGCACCCATCCCCCGAAGTACCGGCGCTGCGCCTTGCTGAACATGTAATCCACCGCTACCAATATCCCTGAACAGGCAAAGAACGCAGCCAGCAATCTGGATGCGATCCCGGCCAGGTATGAAGCGGCGATCTGTTCCAGCGACGCGTCGAGACCCTCGAGAGGTCCGCCCGCCTCCATCGCGCGGTCCATGGCGGATTTCATAGAATGGATACTGTTCAGGGCCTCGGGGGTGATGGATCGAACCTGCGCGAGGTCGCGGATATTAGTGAAGCCCCCAGCGGTCGGCCTGGCAGCCATGATCTCCCCCGCCATGCCGGGGGAGACGCCCGGGATGCTCATGAGATCAGCGGCATCGGCCGTGTTGATGTCGAAACTGCGCGGCGTGCCGGCGACCCCGAACATATCGTAGGCGCACAACCCTTGCATGGAGTCAACATTCAGGAGCCACAGCTGAGGGCCGGCGCTGGCGTCGATCCGTCGCTCCCCGTTCAGGAGATTCCCGCGCAGCCTGTCGATGAACCGGGCGCGCTGTTCCATCTCGTATGGCATTGCCACGCCGACCGAGGCCCTGAGCCGTCCGGCGGTCGCCGGTTCCAGGGTCGTGCCGCCCGTGGCCCAGAGGAAGGCATCGTACGCCGCCTCCTCTTCGCCGGGGAACTCCTTAACGTATTCCGTGATTAGGGTGAGGACGGGGGAGGGTCGCGACATTATCGGGTCCGGCCTGATCGATGAGGCGAGCACGTGGAACAACTTCATGTAGGCGTTCTCCAGCGGCGAAAACCGTTCCGCCGGGGACCCGCCCGGGCCGGGGGCGTCTCCGGCCTCATACCCGGAGGAGGGACTCTCGAACATTCGGTAGAACCGGGGCTCCCTGTAAGTAGACTGTATCCTTGGGTCTGTCACGAGAGCGTATATGACGGACGAGACAATGCCGGGAGTCGCCGGCATTCCCGTGGGAGAACCGCGATAAGCGTCGGCGAACCCCCTCCCTTTTGTCGCCTCGATGACGGCGGCCCACTTATGCCTGGTGTGCCATACGGGAAACAACAGAGTGGCGGCGCCGGGCCGGGGTCCCTCCGCCGCCATCCGATTATTCCACCGGCGCAGGGCGCCAAGGCTGCGCTCCAGGTCGCGCTTCGCATCTTCCGGAAATCCCGAATGATCGAATGCCACGGCGTCGAAGTGCGCCGCCCAGCCCTCGCGGAATGCCGTCCAGTAGTCGGTCTTCTGATCCATCTCCGGTATGACTGTGGCGGGCGTAACGCGAGGTTCGCCGCACAGTTCATTCAGGATCATCCTCCCGACCCGTCTCGAGATCGCCGACTCGAGATCGCGGCATTGGCGACGTCCGTCCACGGCGCACATAATCTCCGCGTCGGCCTCTTCGTTGAGCCCGGCGTCGGCGTCGCGGAAACCGCGGTTCGCCAGGTAATTTCGCGCAAGGTGTCGCAGGCTGAGGGCCTCGCGCGCGAAACCGGGGACCATTTCGGCGCCGCGACGGGCGGCGGCCGCGACATCATCGTGGCCCGCCCGGACGTTCCCGCACGCGGCGCCGCACAGGGAGACGACGAGCCCCATGGCGCACGCGGTAGCTGTTCTCAATAAGGCCCGCTTGTGGCTCATTCGCCGCGCCTCCTGTCCCGGACAAGCCCACATCGAGATCGTACAATGAGGGTCCCGGCGAGTCCTAGCACTCCGTGTCTGCGGAAGGTTGTCGAGTTTCTTGACACCATCCAAAAAGGTGCGATACTTGGGTTGAAGATGAGTAGATCCGCGGCGCGGGAGGTAAGGGAGTTGGCTGTAACCGGCGATTATGGTGCTGGAGGAGACGGCGACACGCGGGCGGTCCGCCCGGGAGGGGCCTTCTCCGAAGATATAAAGGAAGTTCTGCTCTGCGCCGACGCCATACGGAAAAGAGTGAGAGAGCTCGGCGCCGAGATAACGGCCGACTACGCGGGGAAAGAATTGGTGGTTGTCGGGATACTGAAGGGCGCCGTCGTATTTCTGTCGGACCTCGTGAGAAGCCTCGATTGTACGACAAAGTTCGACTTCATGGCCGTGTCGAGCTATGGCGCCTCGACTCATACTTCGGGCGTGGTGAGGATAACGAAGGACCTGGACGACAGCATCGACGGTAAGCACGTGCTCATCATCGAAGACGTCGTAGACACCGGCCTTACGCTGAACTATCTCAGGGGAGTGCTCCAGGCTCGAAGTCCGGCCAGTCTTCGCATCTGCGCGCTGCTCGATAAACCGTCCCGCAGGAGGGCGGCTGTAAAGGTGGATTATACGGGGTTTGAGATACCGGACGCTTTTGTGGTCGGCTACGGTCTGGACTTCAATGGGCGGTATCGCCACTTGCCGTTCATTGGCGTCTTGAAGCCGGAAATATACCAATCGAACGGGAGGAATTCGAGTGGCCTCACATCCACCCGCTAAGAACAACGCTGGGATCGACGTTAACGCGCACACCGCTTCCGAAAGCGCGGTTCGCGAGAAGATAATAATCATCGACTTCGGCGCGCAGTACGGCCAGCTCATCGCCCGCAGGGTCCGTGACGCCCACGTGTTCTGCGAGATCCTCCCGCACGATGTCCCCGTCGAAGGGATCGCCGCGAAAAAACCCGCGGGGATAATCCTGACGGGGGGGCCATCGAGCGTCTACGACGGGGGTTCGCCGCAGTGCGACGCGCGAGTATTCGAACTCGGTGTGCCCGTTCTGGGGATTTGCTACGGCATGCATTTGATGTGCAGGTCCCTGGGAGGGAAGGTCCGCAGGGGCGAACGCAGAGAATACGGCAAGGCCGAAATGGAAGTGGTGGACCACGCGGACCTGTTCGCGGGGGTCGAGGACACCACCCTCTCCTGGATGAGTCACGGGGACCTGGTGCTGGAGCCGCCGGAGGGTTTCGTGGTTCTCGCGAGGACCGCCAACGCGCCCTTCGCCGCCATCGCGGACAGGCGGCGGAGGCTTTTCGGCGTACAGTTCCACCCCGAGGTCGTCCATACGGCTCGGGGCAAGGACATACTCGAGAACTTCCTATTTCGCGTGTGCGGATGTTCGGGCTCGTGGAACATGGGTTCGTTCGCGCAGGCCGCCGTGTCCAGGATGGCATCGGAGATGCCCGAGGGGCGCGCAATCTGCGCGCTCAGCGGCGGGGTGGACTCGGCCGTTTCCGCGGTGCTGGCGCACAGGGCGATCGGCGACCGCCTTACCTGCGTATTCGTCGACCACGGGCTGCTCAGGAAGGGCGAGCCGGAACAGGTTCGGCGGACCTTCCGGGAGCGATTCCATCTGAACCTGATCCACGTGGACGCGAGGGATCGCTTCCTCGACAAGCTCTCGGGGATCACCGATCCGGAAGTCAAGAGGAAAACCATCGGCCACGAGTTCATAAGGGTGTTTGAGGAGGAATCGTCCCGTATCCCGGATGTGAAATACCTGGTACAGGGGACGCTCTACCCGGATGTCATCGAGAGCGGCACGAAGACTGCCGCCGTCATCAAGAGCCATCACAACGTCGGCGGGTTGCCCCCGAACATGCGGCTAAAGCTGGTCGAGCCCGTGAGGGATCTGTTCAAGGACGAGGTGAGGGAGATCGCGCGCGAGCTCGGCCTACCTGACGAGATCGCCTGGAGGCAGCCGTTCCCCGGCCCCGGCCTGGCCATCCGCGTCATCGGTGAAGTCACTCGCGAAAGGCTCGACACCCTGCGCG
>JAHDPS010000310.1 GCA_018434225.1 Bacillota bacterium | reverse complement strand
GGAGGTGTGGATTGAAACGACATATCCGCAACGACGAAGGGAATGGGCGGGAGTCGCCTCCCGCGCGGAGGTGTGGATTGAAACCTCTCTATTGCGATGGACTACGTTTCGGGCGGTGTGTCGCCTCCCGCGCGGAGGTGTGGATTGAAACATTCTCCTTTCTGCCCTTTGCGGGCGGAGGAAAAGTCGCCTCCCGCGCGGAGGTGTGGATTGATGTCATCGCCGGAGTTAAAATGACCCTAGATCGCCGGAAGTAAATTGACCCGCCCCCAGCGAACAGACACCATCTGAGTCAGCCAAGATTCGGAGGTGCAACGAGGCCAATGCTGGGAGGCGGGAAGTTGAAACAGGTTTACTCTCTTCATGCTCAGGGCCATTCCGTCCGCAGTATCGCTCGTGAACTGGATATCTCGCGGAACACGGTTCGTAAGTACGTGCGGTTGCCGGGTGTGCCCAAACAGAAGCCGATGCCAAAGCGGGAGTCGCTGCTAGAGCAGTTCAAGCCGTACATTCAGACGCGACTTTCAGACGGGCTCGAAAACTGCGTAGTGCTGCTACGAGAGTTGAAGCAGCGAGGCTACGCTGGCAGTTACACAATTCTAAAGGACTACCTAAAACCCTTCAGGCAAAGGGACCAGTTTCAAGCGACAGTACGTTTTGAGACGGAACCGGGCGAGCAGGCCCAGGTGGACTGGGGATCAGTCAAGTACACAACGCCGGATGGCAAGAGCCGCAGGCTATGGGTATTCGTGATGGTGCTGGGGTGGTCGAGGGCCATCTACGTTGAGTTCGTACGCCACGCTGACGCCGGGACGTTCATCCGGTGTCACCTGAACGCGTTCGAGGCCATTGGGGGCATACCAAGGCGGTGTCTTTACGATAATGCCAAGACGGTGGTACTCAAGAGAGATGAAGACGGCGCGCCGCAGTGGAACACAAGGCTTGTCGACTTCGCGCTACGGCTGGGATTCGAACCGGCGGTATGCAGGCCTTATAGGGCGCAGACGAAGGGTAAGGTTGAGAACGGTGTCAAGTACGTGAAGAACAACTTCTGGCCGTCGGTGCGGTTTGTGGACCGCAACGACCTTAACCGCCAGGCGCAAGAGTGGAGCGCTGGGATCGCCAACGTCAGGATACACGGTACAACCGGTGAACGCCCGATGGACAGGCTGTCGATTGAGAGAAAGAGCCTGCGGCCGTTCCCGGGCTGGGAGAAGGTAGCGGTGTTCGCACGCGAGCAGCGTACGGTTGGTAGAGACGGCTACGTCAAGTGGGAGCGCGCCTACTATGGTGTGCCATGCGAATACGCCGGCAAGACTGTGGAACTCCAGTGCGCAGGGTC
>JAHDPS010000084.1 GCA_018434225.1 Bacillota bacterium | reverse complement strand
TAGTCCCGCGAAAGCCTCTGTGTCCGCGGCGGTTTCAAACAACGCAACCGGTTGCGGGACCAGTATGGCGATGAGTTCATCCTGTTTTTCTTTGGGGACGCCATATGCTAGGGCGCTTCTTATGAAGCCGTCGATCAACGGAATCGCATTGCAGCCGCTGGCGGCCGCACCCTTGCGCATACCATCCACAGCCTGCCTGTCGGGTATGAGGTCGAACTGACTCTTTCCGTGCGGTAACACCCATGCGTTATTGAAAACGATCTTCTCGATCCTGTCGGGGACTTTTGGCACCGCTACCTGGATGACGTGCCCGGCGCTTGAATGTCCCACTAAGACTACCGGTGTTTCCTGTCTCCCGATGAATTCAACCAGCGATCTCACGATATCTTTGTAGGTAATACCCCTTCGGTCCTCATCCGGACCGTTTCCCGCCAGGGTTACGGCTTCCGCCTCGTGTCCCTTCTTCCTCAATTGCTCTATGACACCCTCCCAGCACCTCTTGTTGTGCCAGGCTCCGTGGACCAAAGCGAATTTAGCCAAAGCGGATCCTCCCTTTCGCGTTATTGGGGCTGGTGCTTGTCATGGCAAGTGAAGCAAATTCAATGCCAACGCGGCAGCCCGCGCGAATCCCATGGTCCCGTCGTAATACCCCGCGCGCTTTGTCCCCGAGGAGCGTAACATCCGATTACAGTCGTGACGGAGAACGGGCCTTCGACCTTGGAGAACACGGGCGGCGGCGGTGCCGTCAATTAATGTTACACTCAATCTCGGAGTGGCCGGTAGAGGCCGGGAAGACTCCTTATCCTCCTGTAAAGGGTCGGCCTGCTTATCCCGAGGCGTTTTGCGCATCTAGTGATATTGCCGTTTTCCTCTCTCAGTATCCTACGTATTATGGCGGTCTCTCCGAACTTGAGCAGGTCTCCATTTCGATCGCCGGATATTGAATCGACCAGTTGCCGTTCTAATGAATGCCCGCTTTCAAAGTTGGGAGGCAGTTCACCAGAAGTCAGGCTGCCACCGTTCGATAACAGCAACGCCCTTTCCACGACGTTCATGAGCTCACGAACATTGCCGGGCCATTGATAACTCAATAGGGATTCATAAAACCGCTCGTCCGTATCCGGTTTATCCATGCCGAACGTGTCGGAGAAACGACTGATGTAGTGGTCGGCCAGGTACTTTACGTCGATACCCCGGCTGCGGAGCGGTGGGATAACCAGGGTCAGAGCGCTTATTCTGTAGTAGAGATCCTCCCTGAACCTACCTTCCGCCATTCGCTCCAAAAGGTCCGCTTTCGTCGCCGAGATCACCCTAATATCGACGGGGATCTCTCCGAGTCCCCCTATTCTCGTTACCGCTCGGTCCGATAGGCACCGCAGGAGGGCCACCTGAGCGTTCAAAGGCATGCTCTCTATTTCGTCCAGGAATAGAGTGCCACCCGAGGCCGATTCAATCTTGCCCACTTTGCCGTTCCTGAGGGCTCCGGTGAATGCGCCCGATTCATAACCGAAGAGCTCACTCTCAACGAGTTCATCGGGAATAGCGCCGCAGTTGATTGCCACGAACGGTCCATTACTCTTGTGGCTGGCGTTATGTATGGCCTGCGCGAATATCTCCTTCCCTGTGCCGCTTTCTCCGCGGATCAGTATGGCGGATGGAAACCGTGCGGCCTTCCTGGCGATGTCCTTGAGCGATATCATCTCATCGCAGTATCCGACTATATCATCGAACTCATACATCGCTCGGTTGCCGACGATGCCGGCATGACGACCGCGCCCCTGGGAATCACTGGCGATTCTCAAATTTCTTCCCACTGCATGCTGGTTGTCGTCGACTATGTCCCTGATGCGGTATTCTCCAACACCATGATAGTGAGACGAGCCATTCGAACGGCTACAGGCGGTAACGCCACTGTCTTTCATCCTACGGACATCCTCGACAAATGCCTTCAGATTGTGCGCTTTCGCTTTCAATCCATACAGCATCGACTTGTTGCACTTAACGATATTCTCCTCATCGTCCAGGATAAGCGCGCCATCGGGCAGACAATCGATGATCTCTTCCAGCCCTCCCTCGAGAATGCCAATCTGCTTTTTTTGTCGGCTAATGGCATGCCAACAATCGAAGATCTCCGCTATGCTTATGACCAGGGCAAGTGTACTTGCGTTTTGGCTCGTGTCGACGCTGGAAGCCCCTACCGCCCCGATGACACCGCCCGCCACATCGTGTAGAGGCGCCGCGGTACAACTGAATCTATGAAACCAAGTATGATAGTGTTCACTCCCGATGACCTGAACGGGTTTCTTCTCAAACAGGGCCACACTCACTGCATTGGTGCCTACTCTGCCCTCGGACAAATCCCTGAGGAACAATGATTCGACACCAAGGCTGACGGACATCGCGGCGGGATATGAGTGATTCACTATCCCCGTCAAACATCCGTTCTTATCATATACGGTCAGGATCAGGTTCAGGCCATCCGCCACATCTCTGATAGCTTGTAGGGCCCTACACGATCTGGAGTCCGTGTTTGCAACGATATATCCCGACACTTCCGCTTTCGAAAGGAAGGCGCTGTCAAGGCCGGATTTGCTGAAGGGGTCCACGCACAATTGGGAGCACCTTTCCCAGGAGCGATAAACGCCGGGGGCGACCAGGCTGCTACAAGTCCGGCTGCCTTTGGTGAATCTCTCCCATTCCCTGAGTCTCAACTCATTCCTGTCGTCCATGGGACTACCTCCAACTATCGTATTGCGGACTTTAATACAGCGGATGTTATGTGCAGAGTACTACACGGGAGCGGGCTTCCCTTTTGCTTTCAGTCGGTCGGGTGGAAGGCCACCATAGTCGAGACCGACCAGGATATCCGTGTTCCTTCGGCCTGGCCATGAGGCAAGTTCTGGACGAGATCTCGAAGATCATCGCTCGAACCGGATCTCATGCTATCTGTCGCCCGAAACGGCCGGGGGTTGATCGGCCTGGGTGAGATTGGTATAGTATGAGCAGCGGCTTTGCTCCGCCGTAATGCCGGGAATCGCATATCGGTGCAACAGATGATGAACTCTATTCGAAAGAGGAGTGGAAATGCTCAACAAAATTACGCTCACAGTAAATGGCGTTCAACGACAGGTTGCGGCGGACCCGGATATGGTCCTTATCGATTTTCTGCGCCGGGACCTTCGCCTCACCGGCACAAAGCAGTCTTGTGATCGGAAGGGGCAGTGCGGCGCCTGCACCGTAATCGTCAACGGAAAAGCGGTCCGCTCTTGTCTCATCAAATTGTCCACGCTCGATGGCGCGGACGTGCTCACCATCGAGGGACTGGGGACACCCGACAACCCCCACCCGATCCAGGAGGCCTTTGTGCTGGCGGGAGCCATTCAATGCGGGTTCTGCACCCCCGGCATGATCATGGCCGCCAAGGCGCTGTTGGACCGCAATCCCAATCCAGACGCGAGCGCGGTCAAACGGGCGCTTGAGCGAAACCTGTGCCGCTGTACCGGCTACAAGAAGATTATCGAGGCGGTGCAACTCGCCGGGCGGTTCATTCGCGGCGAAATCACCCCGAAGGAAGTTCTAGATAGCGTCGGCGAAGGCGCGCTGGGTATATCCCACCCCAGGCCCACCGCGATGCTTAAAGCCTGCGGACTCGCCAAGTTCAACGCGGATATCGATCTTCCGCCGGACACACTCGAACTCGCCCAGGTCCACAGCACGGAATCACATGCGATAATCAAGTCCGTCGATACATCGGTCGCCGCCAGGATGCCCGGAGTGGTCGGGATCATGATGGCCAAGGATATCAGAGGGACGAACCGTGTCAGGTATGCATTTGCGGACCAGCCCGTCTTGTGCGAGGATAAGGTGAGAACCCTCGGAGACCCGATCGCAGCGGTTGCGGCCACGACCCGCGAACAAGCAAGGGCTGCCGCCGCCGCGGTCAAGGTGGAGTACGAGCGTTTGCCCGTTATGATGACTCCCGCCGAAGCCATGGCGCCTGGCGCCTATCAGATCCACGCCCACGCACCTGGGAACATCCTGGCTTCACAACCACTTATCAAGGGCGATGCCGATAAGGCGATCGGGGAAGCCAAGACCGTCGTGGAAGCCGAATTCGCGACTCAGACTAATCACCAGGCGCCCCTCGAGCCGGAAATCGCCTCGGCGTATTACGAGGGCGACGGCGAGAACCCCGAGCTGATCGTCGTCGGTCGAAGCATCAATATCCACGCTCACCTCGCGCAGATCAAAGAGGCGGTCGGGTACGACAACATTCGTTACAAGGAGGCCTTTTCGGGAGGACAATTCGGGATCAAGAACTCCGTAAGCACCGAGGTCGTAACCGCGGCCGCCGCCCTGTTCTTCAAACGACCCATCCGCTACATTCCGAGTCTTGAAGAGTCGATGCTGGTCAGCACGAAGCGGTTGGCCTACCCGAGCCAGAAGATCAAGATGGCTGCGGACGAAAACGGTCACATCATCGCTTATTGCGCCGATTTCGTCCTGGATAAGGGCGCGTACACAATCAACGGGGCGGGCACGATGATGCGTTCCATTTGGATGCTGTCGGGCTCGTACTACATCCCAAACATCAAGGCATTAGGACGGACGGTGTATACCAATAACGCCTCGGGCGGTGCGGCGCGTGGAGCCGGACCGCCTGAGGCCACCTTTGCTCTGGAATCCATAGTGGATATGCTGGCGGACAAGATGGGTATCGATCCGCTGGAGTTCCGCAGGATAAACTCTCTAAAACCGGGACAAACGAAATCCACGGGGATGGTCGTCGATCAATGGGAGTTCGCCGATGTTTGCGACGCGATAAAACCATACTACGAAAAAGCGAAAAAGGATGCACGGGCGTTCAACGAGCAAGGCGGGACGCTGAAGCGCGGCGTCGGCCTTGGGGCGTTCTCGTTCGGGATCGGTAACGCTGCGGATGTATCCAGCCTTGCGGTCGAGATAGACCCGGATGACGGCGTCACGATATACGCCGCAGTCGCCGACCCTGGCGAGGGCAATGATTCCATGCTGGTGCAGCTGGCCGCGCATCAACTGGGGATTCCCATCGAGAAGGTGCGGTTGTATACGCGGGACACCTGTAAGACTGTCGGGATGGGTCCCGCCGCCGGCAGCAGGATGACCTGGATGGCCGGCAACGCCCTTCTGAATGCCATCGAAAGCCTGAAACAAGCGATGCGAGAGGCGGGGGCCAATTCATACGCCGGACTGAAAGGGGCGGGCAAGCCTACGTGCTACCAGGGCAACCACAAGAATAGGGGTACCGCGGGGCTCGATCCCAAGACGGGACTGGGCGATTCGTTTGTCTCCGACGTCCATAACATCCAAATGGTCGAGTTGGAAGTTAATACTGAGACCGGCGATGTCCGTGTCCTGAAGATAACGACGGCGGTCGACGCGGGCACGATCATAAACCCCCAGGCTTTCCAAGGGCAGCTCGAAGGCGGTATGGATCAGGGCGTCGGCTATGCGCTGAGGGAGGAATACGCGCACGGGAAGACGAGGGATTTCGTCACGTTCAAGTTCCCCACGATCCGGGATAGTATCAACAGTGTAATCATCACCCGTGAGACCCCGCGCAAGGGCGGCCCGCTAGGGGCTACCGGCATCGGAGAGATGACCATGGTCTCCACCGCGCCGGCCGTCGTCAACGCGATTTACAACGCGTGCGGGGCCAGGGTGTATAAATTGCCGGCCACTCCGGACAAGGTGAGGGAGGCGCTGGCTTCAGTAAAGGGGTAAAACTGGTCGGAGCGGCCTCGATGGATAGATAGGCGGATTGGAGTCGCCAGGCCCGGGCGGTCCGACGAGGTGGGATTCGTGAGCGGCGGAGATTCGCTGGAGCGATACAGAGAGGACTTCCCTGCGCTTAATAGGCGGCGGCGCGGAAAGCCGGCCGTTTACTTCGATAATGCGTGCACGACCCTAGTGCCGACGCAAGTGATCGAAGCGATGAACGAGTATTACGAGGATTTCCCGTCCTGCGGCGGGGGAAGGAGCCGTCACTGGTTCGCTGAGGAAGTCACCACCCGATTAAAGGCTTCGCGCCGCACTGTAGCCGAATTCATTAACGCCGCGTCGGAGAAAGAGATCATCTTTACCATGAATACGAGCCACGCGATTAATGCGGTCGCCCTCGGTTTCAGGTTCCGACCCGGCGATAATGTTCTCCTGACGGATAAGGAGCACAACTCCAATCTATTGCCGTGGCTGAGGCTCCAGGAGAAGGGGATTATCGGGGTCGATCGTACCGTACCCGGCGCCGCGGACGCCTTCGACCTCGAGGATTTCGAGCGAAGGATGAAGAACGGCCGGATAAGACTTGTCAGCATGGCTTTCACGTCGAATACCACCGGCCATACCATTCCGGCGAAGGAGATCGTCAATATAGCGCACGAGCACGGGGCGCGAGTCCTCCTCGACGGCGCGCAGACGGTGCCGCACGCTCCCGTGGACGTGCGCGACCTGGATGTCGATTTCCTGGCGTTTTCCCTCCACAAAATGTGCGGCCCGCGCGGGGTCGGGGTGCTGTACGGCAAGGGGGAACTCCTCGCATGGGCAGAGAGGGGGGGGGGGGGGGCCGACAACGTCGTAGAATCGACGATACTTGGCGGCGGTACCGTCGATGACGCGACACACGATTCATACAACCTGTTTGAAGCGCCCGGGAGGTTCGAAGCCGGCATCCAGGACTATGCCGGACAGATCGCGTCCGGAGCCGCGATCAAATACCTGCGAGACATCGGAATGGACCGTATACGCGCCCACGAGGTCCGGCTAAACAGCTACCTGACGGAGGAGATCTCGAGCCGGTATGAGAGCGCGGGATGGTTCAAGATACTCGGGCCTCGCGACGCGGCGGAGCGAGGCGGGATCCTGACCTTCGAGGTCAAGAGGCCGAACGCTATAGGGATAGCCGAACAGCTTAGCGATAAGAACAACATCATGATCAGGGACGGCGTCTTCTGCGCCCACTCCTACTTCAACGAGCGGTACGGGGTGGGTTGGATGCGCCCCAGGGCGCACGCCGAACACCGGATGGTATACCGGGTTTCCCTGTATTTCTACAACACGATGGAGGAATGCCGGACGTTCCTCGATACGCTGCACGAGGTTTTCGAGGAGCGGAGCTATATTTGAAACCCGCGCGAGCGGACTGGATTGATGGTGGATGTCATGGACGAGGCAGTGATCAAATATTACCGTAGGCTGATGAATAGCGATTTTGAGCATTTCGGCGCGATGGACGACCCTTCGATATTTGTGGAATCGGCCGGCAACAGGTTATCCCTATGCGGAATAGACGGCGGTTTCATGGAGATTTATGCCAGTGTCGTCGACGACGTCATCGAGGATATCAAGTACAAGTGCTCCTGCGACCCGACAGCCAACGTCGCCGTGGAGCTCCTCTGCATATTGATGAAGGGCAAGACCCTGGATGAGGCTGCGGCCGTGACTGACCAGTCGTTCTGCGATCTCTTGGGAAGCGATGCCGAGGATCTCCGCGCAAGATCGAGGGGGCTATTGGACCTTCTGGCCCGGGGAATAGAGCGATACCGCATGAGTCTTGAAGCAGGCTAGTTGATAACGACCTCGGCTCGGGCAAAACTATCGTGCTCCGCGAGTTACGGGATGCCCGCTCCCCGGCCATGCCACGCACCTATTCACAACCCTCTATCACTTCGAGAAGCGCCTCTCCTGCCGGGCCGTGAAGGACCTGCCGACAAGTTCGGGATACACAGGGCGCGTCGGATCCCGCCGTGTACAGCCTCGTAGTCTACGGTGGTGTATACCGGACAGCCCCTCCTGACGCATCAGCCGCGCGACCAGCTTCTTCGAACAACGAATGCCACACCCCAAGGAGAGTTCCGCGTGGACTCTCGATGCCCTGCGCGTCCCTCAGCTGGCCTGGTGAATCTGAACAATATGCCTGGTGAGCTCAATATCATTGCGAACCCCCCTCCCTGGGTTCATCACAATCCTTTTCCATGCCGGCTTTGCGTAACTAGTCCAAAGTGAGAATCTGTCCTTGGCCACCTCGTAGCCGCTCCCTGTAGATGTTTGGTGGTGCTTACATCCGCAGGAAACCATGAGGGATCCTTCTGTCAACAGCCTTCCGATTTTGCACCATCACTTGAGACTCTAACCCCGCCAGGGTCGCGGCCTCCGCCTCGTGCTCCTTCCTCCTCTACTGGTCCAATGCTATATCGAGTTTTCCTGCGCCGATCGTTTGGAATGACGATCCAAAGAAGGAACTACTGTATGTGCGTCGAAGTAGCTAGAACGTAAAACGTCTGATGTCCTAGGAAATAGGACAGTTAGAGAGGGGGTCTCTTGAACACAGTGAATGTGCTCCCTCTATACGAACAACTCAAGATGGGCATAAGGCAGAGGGTGAGCGGCGGGGAATTTTCTGTGGGCGAACGCCTCCCGGGGATTCGTGAAATGGCTGAACATCTTGGGGTGAACAAGAACACTGTGCTGCGTGTGTACAAGGAGCTGGAGGCGGAGGGACTCCTTCAGATCGAGCGCGGTGGCGGCGCGTATGTGAGACAGCTCACGCATTCCGAGGGTACGGGAGACGCAACGCTAAGGGATCTCATGAGCCGGGCGATTCGGCTTGCGCGTGTCTGGGGCATGGGGGAGGCCGAAGTCCGCCGGTTGACCGAGGAGTGCTTTATGGCGGTGTACAGGCAGGAGGTGCGAGTGGCCTTCGTAGAGTGCCACCCTTATGATGCCGAGGTGATGGCGGCTACTGTGCAGGCGAAAATTGGCGTTGGCCTGGAGCCGGTTGTGCTGGACGACTTGGTCGCCGATCCGGGGCAGTACTTCGCGAAGTATGACTTGCTTGCCACGACATTCTTCCACTACGGGGAATTGATAGAGTTGGCGGGGGCTCAGTGGGAGCATCAGGTCGTTGGCGTGGAGCATACAGCCAGCGTCGATAGCCTGAGGAGTCTGTCTTTGATCCCCAGGGGAAACAACGTGGGGCTGGTCTGTAAGAATGAGCGGACTCTGGATCGCCTGAGCAGGCTTGTCGGTGCATACTGCCTGGAGCCGGTCCGGGCTTGCTTGGTGTCGGACGAGCAAACGGTGAGGGAACTGCTCGACACGTGTGACTATGTGATCGACCACCCGCAGTTGATCAGGGGGTTCATCGGCTCCGGTAGGACGCGATGCAAGGTGATCTCGTTGGATTTCCAGGTTACCGAACAGTCGATTGAATATCTCCGCAAGCGAGTGATGCAGCTCGCCCTTGCGGGGACTGCAGGCCCCGCTTGACATACCAACGAGGAAGGAGGCCGGCTGTTGATGGAGAGGCAGTTCATGGAGTTCTTTCAGGCGGCTGTGGAGACATGTAAGGCGTGCCGGATCAAACCCAACGAAAAGGTGGTGATCTTCAGCGATTCACAGAAGAACCCAGTGATGGCCGATGCGTTCTACGCTGCTGCCGATTCCCTGGGAGGGGAGGTTGCGAGGGTATACGTCAATGCGCGGAAAAACCCATTAGTGGAGCCGCCGCACGCGGCGGTAGCCGCTATGATCGAGGCAGACCTGGTGTTCGACCTGGCCACGCAACCCTGGCTGTACACCACGTCTACGGTTCGAATCCTCGAGAGTGGCACCCGAATGCTGCAGGTTCTGGTGTCGGAGGAATCCGTCATTGGGCGCTATCCGACCCGCGAGATAAGTGAGCGGTGCTCTCGCCTGGCGAAGTCGCTGGAAGGAGAGATCGTGAGGATTAGTTCGGATCTCGGCACAGACCTTGTGATCAGGCGCGGGGGCCGTCCCGTTCACTATCAGGATGGCGCCGTCACGTTTCCCGGAGATTGGGACAGCCTGGGG
>JAHDPS010000187.1 GCA_018434225.1 Bacillota bacterium | reverse complement strand
ATACACGCCACGTTCCGGCCCCTGGAGACCCCTTTAAGGAATCATTGAAGGGAGAGGAGACAGATGAAGGGTAAGGCCCTCGAACCCAGTCTCGGCCTTTCTGCGGCCACGCTCCTACTAGCCCTGGTCATCCTGGTTGTCGGCGTCGGACTCCTGAAACTGAATGCGGCGATCATGCTCATGCTCATATCCATATTAGTAACCGCCGTCGCCGTGTTCGTCCTCGGTTTCACCTTCGACGAGTTGTTGGAGAAGGGCATCCGGCCGACGATCGACAGGGCGATGGGCGCGATCCTGATCCTCATCATTGTGGGCCCGCTCGTCGGGTCGTGGTTGATCTCGGGCACCATTCCGTATTTCATCTACGTGGGTCTCCAGATACTGACCCCTAAGACCTTCCTGGTATCCAGCGCCGTGCTGTGCGCCCTATGTTCGACCATGACGGGTACATCGTGGGGCACGGCCGCCACCCTAGGTGTAGCCCTGATGGGGGTGGCGTACGGGCTGGGGGTCCCGCTCCCCGTGGCTGCGGGCGCTGTCGTGGCGGGCTCGTATTTCGGAGACAAGGTCAGCCCGATCTCGGACACCACGATACTCGCGGCCGCGAGCGCCGAAACGGATATCTTCGAGCACATAAAATCGATGATGTGGACTACCCTGCCCGCGTTTCTGGTCGGCCTGGTCGTGTACGCCGTGTTCGGGATGACCGCCTCGGGAGAGATAGACTTCACCAAGGTGAACGCATTGCTGGGCGGCATCGATAAGACGTTCGCGCTGAATCCCGTATTGCTCCTGCCCCCGATAGTAGTGCTGGTGCTCTCATACAAAAGGGTCTCCACAATCCCGACACTGTGGATAGGTACAGTGGTGGCCATGATCCTCGCGATGACCGTTCAGGGTGCCTCGTTTAAGGCCGTCACCCAGGCGATGTACGCCGGCGGCGCTTTCAAGACCGATATCCCCGCCCTCAACAACCTCCTGAACCGCGGGGGCATCACCAGTATGGTCTCATCCATCGCCCTGGTTTTCATGGCCTACATATTCGCGGGCGAAATGGAGTACACCGGGATGCTCAGGAAGGTCCTGGAACACATCAAGTCGACCTTCATCAAGGGCAAGATCGGCAACCTCATCCTCTCCACGTCGCTCACCGGCATCGTTACCGGCCTGGTGACGGGGAACTCGTATCTCAGCATCATTGTCCCGGGAAGGCTCTACATACCGTTGTTCAAGGAGTTCAAGATCCAGCGCAAGGTACTCTCCAGGACCCTCGAGGATTCCGGCACCGTTGTGGTGCCGCTGATCCCGTGGAGCGCCGCCGGCGCCTACATGACCGCCACGCTCGGAGTACCCACGGCGCAATACCTGCCGTGGGCCGTCATGTGCTACCTGGGTTTCGTGATCGCCTGGGTCTACGGCTACACGGGGCGCGCCATCTGGAAGGAGTAGGTGGATTCGAGTCCGGGCCCTCTCGAGGGGGCCCGGACTCGGGATAGGGGAGGAAGAACGACATTGCTGACACTCTTGAAAAACGCGCAGGTGCTCGCCCCCGAGGACAGGGGGATCAATGACATCCTGATGTGCGACGGGATGATAGCGGCGATGGCTCCACGAATCGACTTGCCCGCGAGTCTACGCGTCGAGGTACACGATGTCGGGGGCGACTATGTCGTTCCCGGGTTCATCGATCAACACGTCCACCTCATCGGTGGCGGGGGCGAAGCGGGGTTCGTCTCCAGGACCCCCGAGGTCACTCTCACCAACATTACAAGATGGGGGATAACCACCGTGGTGGGGTGTTTGGGCACGGACGGCATCACAAGGCACCCGGAGTCGTTGCTAGCGAAGGCGAGATCCCTCGCGCACGAGGGGATCAGCGCCTACATGTACGTCGGCTCCTATGAAGTGCCACCTCCTACGATAACGGGGAGTGTACGGTCAGACATCGTGCTGATCGGGGAGATCATCGGCGCGGGCGAGATAGCCGTTTCCGATCACCGCTCCTCCCAGCCTTCGATCGAAGATCTGAGGAAGCTCGCCGCGGAATGCCGGGTCGGGGGCATGCTCAGCGGGAAAGCGGGAGTGCTACACCTGCACATCGGGGACGGGAAAGGGGCGCTCGATCCGCTCGTCGAGGTAGTCGAGACAAGCGATATACCGATCGCGCAGATAATCCCCACTCACGTCAACAGGAACCCCTACCTGTTCGAATCCTCCATAGAATGGGGGCACCGAGGCGGTTTCATCGACATCACGTCGGGAGTAAGCCCTGCGGAGGGATTCGGGAGGGCCATCAAGCCCAGTACGGCCCTCAAGAAGGCCCTCGACTCAGGGGTGCCGGCCCATCTGATAACCATGAGTTCCGACGGCAACGGAAGCATGCCGGCATTCAACGATCGGGGCGATCTCGAGGGCCTGCTCGTAGCCTCCCTGTCGTCGCTGTACCGCGAATTCGTCGATGCCGTCATCCTCGAGGGGATTCCCGTCGGCACGGCCCTGCGGGTCATCACGAAGAACGTGGCATGCGGGCTGCGGCTGTACCCGCGAAAGGGATGCATCGGGATCGGCGGCGACGCCGACCTGGTTGTTCTCGACGCGAATCTCGCGATCAAACAGGTATGGGCCCGTGGGAGGCTCATGGCCGACAGCGAGGGCCATATCGTGAAGGGCACGTTCGAATAGACCCGTAGGGGGATGAGCCAGGTGAGCGAGCCGGTGGTTTACGTCGATGGCAGGTTCGTAGAATGCAGCCGGGCGGCAGTCAGCATAGAGGACAGGGGCTACCAGTTCGGCGACGGCGTATACGAGGTGGCCCGAGTGTATGACGGCAGGCCGTTCAAAATGCGCGAGCACCTTGACAGGCTCGCGAGGAGCGCGCGGGCGATACGGATGGACCTTCGCGGGCTCGACTCGCTCGAGCGCGACGCCCTGGAACTGCTGCACCTGAACGGGTGGGGCAATAGAGACCTCTATATCCAGGCGACGAGGGGGGCCTGTCCGAGGAGCCATTGCTTCCCCAGGGACCTCGAGCCCGTGGTGGTCATGACCGCCAGGGAAGCCCATCCCTATCCGCCCGCTCTCAGGCGGCAAGGGGTCGCGGCAATTACCCTGAGCGACGACAGGTGGGCGAGGTGCTACATAAAATCCATCTCGCTGCTATCGAACGTGCTGGCAAAACAGAAGGCCAGGGACGAAGGGGCGTTCGAGGCGATCTACATAAGGGATGGGTTCATGAGCGAGGGGAGCAGTACCAACGTATTCATCGTCGAAGGGGATTCGCTCGTCACGCCCCCCCTCACAAACTACATACTCCCCGGCATCACTCGCGCCACCGTGATAGGGCTTGCGACAGGGTGCGGGATCCCGGTCGCAGAGGAGAGTGTGTCCAGGGAGCGACTGCTGGTGGCCGACGAGGTGTTCCTGACGGGCACTACGACGGAGGTAATGCCGGTCGTCACGGTGGACGGCGTGCGAATCGGGTGCGGTGCCCCCGGGCGGACGGCCCTGCGGCTGTTCGAACAATACATGAGGCTCGTCACGGGCTGACGGCGAGGGGGCTGACGTTGAGAGGGGCCGCCCCCTCCGTCCAGGACAGCCCCCCGATAGCAAGTGCATGATGTGCGGTTCCTGCCTATCTCTTCTTAACGTCGCGATCCCTATCCGGGCCGCCGGGCGTCTTGCCCCTGGTCCCGGCCCCGGGTGTTTCTGTCACGGTCGTTTCCGGCCCCTTCTCCAATTCCTCGCCGATTTCATACTGCAGCCTGTCGGCATCAAACGCCGTACGACCCTTGGCCGGGCGCTTCCGGAGCCTGTCGGGCATGCTTATCACCTCCGCTTTTTCGCCTACGGGACTAGTGTTGACCCGCGAGGCTTCGCGATATTAGCGGGGGTTCATGGCATACTCGCCAGTATTTTCTCCGCGCTCTCTATCTGCTCCCGGACCCGTTCGGGCGCCGTGCCTCCGCGCGTCTTCCTCCTCGACACGCACGACTCCGGCGACAGCAGTTCGTACACGTCTTCGGCGAATTCAGCCGAAAAACGCTTTAGTTCCTCGAGGGACATGTCACTGATCGAGATTCCTTTGTCAATGCAGTAGCGGACTATCCTCCCGGTGACCTCGTGCGCCTTGCGGAAGGGAATCCCCCGGCCGGCCAGATAATCGGCCACCTCGGTGGCGTTGATGAAGCCGGCGGCGGCGAAGTCCTCCATGCGCCCCTTATTCACTTTCATCGTATCAATCATGCCGGCGCAGACTCCAAGGCAAGACGCCGCCGTATCGACGGCGTCGAACAGCCTTTCCTTATCCTCCTGCATGTCAGAATGGTACGCCAGGGGCAACCCCTTCATGGTGGTGAGCAGAGCGACGAGGTCGCCGTATACGCGTCCGGTCTTGCCGCGGATGAGTTCCGCGACGTCGGGGTTCTTCTTTTGCGGCATTATGCTCGACCCGGTGGCGAAAGAATCGTGCATCTCGATGAAGCCGAATTCGGCGGATGACCACATGACGAGTTCCTCGCACATCCTGCTGAGATGCATCATTAGTAACGCGCACGAGGAAATGAATTCGACGATATAGTCCCTGTCGGCCACGGCGTCTACGCTGTTGTCGAACACCGAGGGTAGGCCGAGCTCCCCGGCCGTCATCTCGGGATCAATGTCGTGCGTGGTCCCAGCCAACGCCCCCGCGCCGAGCGGGCTCACCGCAGTCCTCGTCGCGCAATCCGAAAACCTCCGGTAATCGCGCAGAAGCATCCAGAAATAGGCCATCAGGTGGTGCGAAAACAGCACCGGCTGGGCCCGTTGCAGGTGGGTGTATCCTGGCATTATGGCGCCCAGATGCTCCTTCGCCCTGGCGACGATGGAAGTCTGGAGACCTGCGATCCCGCTCTTCACCGTCTCGATGCTGTCGAGCGTATACAACCGGGTGTCCACCGCGACCTGGTCGTTCCTGCTCCGAGCCGTGTGGAGTTTGCCCCCCGTTTCTCCGATCTTCTCAACCAGCCTTCTCTCTATGTTCAGGTGGATGTCTTCATCGGCGGTCCTGAACTCGAAAACCCCTTCGTCGATTTCCCGCAGGATCTCCTTCAACCCCGATACGATCCGCTCCATGTCGCCGGAGTCGATTATGCCCCTTGCCGCCAGCATTCTCGCGTGGGCT
>JAHDPS010000089.1 GCA_018434225.1 Bacillota bacterium | reverse complement strand
TACAGGCCCAGGTAAGTCTTCAATAGTACACCACCGCAGTTGGCGGCGTCCGCTATCGGATGATGGGCCACGATGGCGTCTATGCCCGTCGCCCCCGCGAGCTCGATGTGATTCTCCGTGAGCGTCATACATACCGCGAGTTTCTTTACGACCTGATCGGGGTCTCCGAACACCAGGCCCGGAGTCTCCGTCACAGCCTTACCGGGGATACCCGAGCTCTATGTTACCACAAATCTGCTCTTCCCGCAGAAAAGGTCCGAAGCGTCCCTGCACACTCTTCCGCCGGTGATCGTGTTGAGGGCCTCAACGACATCTCTCACCCTCACCCGCTTGTCCACCTGCCGCACCCCCTATTTTGATCACTCCAAGATGATAACACAACCCGCGACCGCCGTTCAGATACTCGAATCCACCACCAGTGCGTCAACTAGAGATCCGAGTTCCGCCGTACCCTCCATCACCACATCGTGGACCGGAGACCTAACCGCGCGCCTCATCTCCGCCAGGAGCCGCCGGGGATCCACGAACCGCTTCTCGTAGGCCCCTCCCGGCAGCCGCTCGGGGTAGAATGGATTCACGGTTACCGCTAACAGGCGCACCTCCCTCATCGCGTACACTCTTCCCCCGCTCGCCTCCACTGACTCCAAAGCGCGTGCGGCGGACCCAGGGTCCCCCGAGGCAAGAAGGTTGGTCGCGGCGCCGATAATGATTTCACACCCCCTGAGGTCGCCACTACGCGCCGATACCAGAAGGTGCAACGCCCCCGGTGAGACGGCACCCGGGATGAATACTCCGGTCAACGCCCCCACGTCACCTGGAATGTCCTGCGCCCC
Organism: Bacillota bacterium; assembly: GCA_018434225.1. Lineage (GTDB taxonomy): Bacteria > Bacillota > Sulfobacillia > JABLXB01 > JABLXB01 > SM1-B181. The sequence continues at coordinate 5,038 of JAHDPS010000089.1, read as the reverse complement.
TAACATCGATCCGGTGGGCAGATCCTCCGCCCGGCCGTCTTCGTAAATCGCCACAATACGGTCTCCGCCCTGCTGGAACGCCGTTCCGCGACCGCTCCAGCCCGGGATACTTAACACCTTGACTATCCCCGCCGTCTCGTCCGCGAGCGAACGCGCCGACGTATTCCTGGCGGCGCCCGTCGCAAGAACAAGGGCATCGCACAAACTCATCGGCGCCATTCTCGCGAACGCCCCGTCCACCAGCGTCAAGTCCGCCGCATCCCGTATTCCCGACGCCGCCGATAGCAGTCTTTCGAGATCCGACGTCTTGTTCGGCCCGGCCAGCACAACCAGCCCACCGCTCTGAACCGTGCCGATGACCATCCTTCCAAGAGCCGTATCGATGCCCGGCTCAACCTCGATCCTGATGCGGGCGCTCCCCGCCCCAAGGCACTTGGACGCGGTGGCGACGGCCACTCCTTTTTCGCAGTGGATCCTGGGCTTTGGAAGACCCGTCACGTTATCGATATCCTCACCGTCAAAGCCGATGCTCGTCACGAGGATCCGACGGTCTCGCGCGAGAGCCTCCCGCATGATACCGTTCAGAGTCGTCGTCTTTCCCGTGTTCTTGGCGGTCCCCGCGACTCCCAGCACCGCACCCATTCGTTTCATTCCCAAGCAGCGATCACCATCTAGTTGTTCGCCTTGCGGACCGTACCCCTGCCCGAACGGCCCGGGTATGCCCCGTCCTCCCGTGCACCAAGAATACCATCGTACAGAGCTCCCACAAATGATCCCCTGCGCTCGACCTGTTCAAGTACCCCCGTGATGCCCTCCACCAATTCCACGGCCCATGCCTCCGCTTTACGCGTGGGCTGTATCGACGCCTCGCCGAAGAAGCGGAATCCCTCGCGCACCGCCCTCAGGGTATCCACCCTCGCCGCCGCGGATATCGGTCCGCCCGAATACGCCTCGTCCGCGGAGGATATCGATATCGCGTCCACCCCCAGAGACGACGCGAGACAGGAATGCAACGCGGTCGTCATCGACGCCTGCACCCTGTCCTCGGTATGGGTGAGGAATCCTATTGGGGCCCCCGGCCAAATAGGAGCATCCATTATGCCGCGGAGCGCCATTATCTTGGCGGCGTTAAAATCAATGTAGTTGTCCTTCATCTGCCCCTCTATCATGACCTGCGGCGAGTAGCAGAACAGCGGCTGTAGAATCGGCTTCCCGCCGAGACGAATCGCCATCGAGGCCACGATCAACATAGAGGCGAACGCTTTCTGAGATGGAACGCCGCACAGCTCCTCGTTGGTCACGACGTCGAACGGCAACCCGTACGAAACCGCTTGTTTGATAGCCTCTACGCCGTCCACGACCAGCCTCTCCGGGTCCGTCCCCGCCCCGAGCGACCCGTACGCCATATTGATCTTGGTGAGCGACGCCCCGCACTCCCCAGCGAGGACCACTGTTTCCGCCGTATTCAAACCCCTGTGGGCTCGCACCTGCCAGAGCGTCGAGTCCATCAGGCCGGATCTTATCAAGTCCAGGTTGCCGGCGGTTATGAGCGAACCATCCTCCTCATGAGCGAGCTCCCCATGAAACATGCCCTCTTTCCTAGCGGCCCAGGACGGATCGAAGTGCACGACCCCGTCCGCGCCCCAGGATTCGGCTACCTCGATGTGCGCGACGTCCATGATCGGGCAACCCGTTCCATACTGGATGAAAACGACGGGCCTGTCCTTTCCATGGCGGACGGGGCGGGGCTTCTTCCTGGGGCCGACCTCTTCGATATGAGCCGCCAGCGCCGCCTTCTCCGCGACAGTGATTTGCCTGGTTTTTGCGACGGACCTGCCGTCGTACGAAGCACCCACGGCCGGATCGCAGAGCCTCACGTATGATTCGATCAAGGCGGCGACTCCGCTCTCATCACCGGAACGAGATGCCTCGAACATCCGCCGCCGGATCCTGGCCCTCTCCACGCCCGGAGACGTCATCCCGCCGCACCACGATACTACTTCACCGGAAATCCGCTCGAGTAGACCCTCGATGCGCGCGTTCTCGAATCGATAAGTGTGGGCGCCGATGAGGTCGGGCTTCGTACGCTTCACAGTCAGGGCCTGGTCCGAGTAAGGCCTTCCCTCGACGTAGGCGACTACCTCTTCGACGGGTGTGCCTGGGCCGAACCCCGCGTCGTAACCCATCTCGGCCGCGATTTCCGGCCTGATGGCCATCCCTCCCACGATCATCTTCACCTTGCGCCTGACCCCCGCCGCATCGGCCAGGTCGGCCACTCTGGCGAGTATCTCCGCGACCCCGTATCCAAGTGTGCGTCCCACCAACACAAACTCGCAGCCCGAGGAGGCGATCTCCCTGACGATTTCTTCGGGAGGAAGGTCCGGCTGGAGCAATACCGTCTCGTGCCCTCTCTCGATAAGGGCCCTGTTTATCATCTTCAACCCGATGTCGTGGACGGGATCAAGTGGAGCAAGCAGTATCTTCTTGCCCATCCACGTCACCTCCCCAACCATCCGTAGCGATCTCCCGCGCGGTGGACGTAAGCCCTCGCCCTGACGCGGGCGCCGGGTCCGGCCATCTCGATGAAAACAACGTCGGCCCCGCCCAGCCCCATGCCCGCAACGAGCTCCAAGACGATGCGCTTGGCCTCCTGTTCCGTCGAGCAGGCCACGAATGTCTCCACGTCTATGGCGTCCAGCACCCTATCCGTCGCTCTCATAAAATCAACCCCTCGGATCGGTCGCCCAAACCCGCTACTCATCATGGATGAGTAGCCCCGGACCCAAATCGAACCCGTCGGCAACCCACCCCTTAAACCTGGCTCTCGTGCTTGGACCAGTACCTCTTCACGTCCCGGATCAGGTTCTCAATATGGCTCACCATGGCCGACTCCGCCGACGATGGATCGCGAGCGGCGATCGCCTCGAGGATCCGAACGTGATCATCCACAACGGTGCTCTTCACCTGCTTCCGAATGAACGTCATTATGGATGCGAGCTGCCCGTCCTGGCGGATCAGGTCGCTGGCGGCTATAAGGACCCTGTTTCTCGATGCAGACGCAATCAACTGGTGGAAGCGGACATCCTCGTCGGATCCGCTGCCGCCGCCGCAAGCGACCTGCCGGTGGCGCTCGACTATCCGTCCTAGTTCGGCGATCTCATCAGACGTAGCATTGGTCGCGGCAAGGCGCGCCGTCTCCCTCTCTATCGCCCGCCTCGCAATGAGCACTTCAATGAGATCCCTTTGTCCCCTTACTTTGAGGACCCTGAGAAGTTCGCTACCAAAACTCGCCCTCTCGCGCTCCCTCTCCAGATCGTACAGCCGTTTGCGCCCCAAATCCGTCAGCATCCGGCCCCTGAACGACACCTTCTCCGTGTAGCCCTTCTTATCGAGATCCCTGAGGAGTCTGCCGGCAGTAGCCTCGCTTATCCGGACTCCGTACTTGGCGAGTTCGTTCTGAAGGGTTCCCGATCCGACCAGGTCCCCGGCCCCCGCCGCCACCTTCAATATGTGGTACTCCATATCATCCCTGGAGCCAAGCAACCCGGGTTCATCCCCCATCAGGCGATTCTTCTCCCCAGCGCCCCTTCGACGCCCGCGTCCCTGACGCGCCTCCGAATGGCCTCTCGATCGGTCGTGTACATGCCCAGATCCTTCATCCTCTCGAAATAAACGGAACCCGAGAACGTGTACTTGCGGCTGAGCGCCTCCCCGGTCTTTACGAGCCTGCCGACGAGCGCTATCGCGTCGCCGATGGCCGTGGACTCCGGTATCTTGAGGAGGTCCATGCCGGTCGCGTATCTCACGGCATTATGGCCGGCCAACGCACCCGTGACCATCGCCTCGGTGTGCCCGACCAGCGGCCCTGCCTTTTCGCCCCCGCAGAACAGGTTGTCCACCCCATCCACCCTCAGATAGTCATCCCTGGGCGATATCGCGAAGTACCGCATCGAGTTGCCCTTGCCGCCGGCGTACGGGTCCTCGAATCTGGCGTTCTCCATCCCCGGGATCTTTCTCAATACCTCCAACGGGAAGTACGGTGTCATCAACTTGGCATGCCCTGTATCCAGAAGAATCAGGTTCTCAGCGAACTCCGGCAGGGCATACTGCTGGCAGCACTTCGTGGCGAGCGCGTCCTTCTTCCTGAGATCATCGGGAATGGGAATCACCGCGACGCCGGTCTCATCCAGCTTTTCGATGATCTCGGCCGACAGCGACTCCTTCAGCAACTTGCACGATCCGCTCATAGAACCCAGCGTGCCCTTCGAAGTGCCCCCGATGAACTCCTTGACGCCCGCCTTGGCCGCGATGCTGACGCGGGGACCGAACGACGGGCACCTCAGGACGCACATCGCGCAGCCGTTACCGTACTTGGTGCAGTTTCCCTGGGGACCGGCGGTCCCCGTCGCGTCCACGAACGCGTCTCCGTCGAAACGCTTTTCGTCCGCGTCAACCAGGGCCTTCACCCGCGTCCCTTCCATCACCACGTCGGTCGCGCGGCTCTGCAGATGGATGTCGATCCCATAATCCAAAAGGTGCCTCCGAACCGCCGGTTCCACCTTAGCCACGTCGTAGAGCGTCGCGTGGCTGTGCCCCGGGAAAGCGATGTTCCGGTGACGCGCCACGCGGTCGCATATCTCGAACAGATCCCCGGCGCCCATTGCTATCGCCTCTTCGGCCGCCGTGAATCTACCGTTATTCCTCATGATCCCGCCTACCAGGCCCGTGCCGAGAAGCTGGTCCGTGCGCTCGAGGAGCGCCACCGACGCGCCCGCCTTCGCAGCCGAAAGAGCCGCGGAGCAGCCGCACCAGCCTCCTCCCGCAATGACGACCCTTATTCGACCCATCCCTTCTCTCCCTCCAGCCTATCCAAGAAAACCGCTGTACTTCCCAACTATCTCCATCAACCTCATGAGGCCTTTGACTCCGAGCCTCATTTTGCTGTCGATGATCTGCCCGTCTTCATCGCAGGTACCCAGCCCGGGCGAGATGAAGATATTGGCGTCGTACGATATCGTCGGTATGATCCCCATCTCCG
>JAHDPS010000037.1 GCA_018434225.1 Bacillota bacterium | reverse complement strand
CGAGGCTTTCACAGCTCTTGAGCCCGCGAAAGCGATGGTTATCAGTGTGGAGCCGGTTGTGAGCAAAGACCGCGGGTCGGAGAGAAGCCCAACGATCACGCCCGACAGAAGTAGCCAGGCCTTTTCATCAGAAAACAGGTCGAGAACGAATCTCTCCAGAGACTTGCGGTCCAGATCTAGGAGGTCTGCAATCTCTCTGCTCATCTCTGTGCGAATCAGCGTCCGAATCCTGAAGTAAACCTCCTCCGCCGTGAATTCTGGAGGTATTTCCTTCGCGAGGTTCAGACACTTGGCTCGTAGACGCTCAATTTCACCCCGTCGTGATTGCCTAAGTCTGCAGATGAAGTCGATTCGTTCTGGCGTGAGAGGATCCATGTAGGGTGCTACGAGATGTTGAAAGACCTGCCAAGCTGCTGCCTGTTGGCTTTCGGCATGCCGGTCTAAGGCCCCCATAGGAAGGGGGAGCAGGCGTAGACCAGGTGGCTTTGCACTGGTAAGTAGAACACATCCGGGGTTGGTTATCGGATTGAATGGGAATCCACAGCTCCTGGGTGCAGCAAACCGCAGCATGAAGGCTTTCGCGAGAGTCAGTCTCGCCGATTCTTCACTGCCCAAACATGCGTCGCAATAATCGAGAACGGAGTCGATATCCTGGTCTAGGTCAAAATATGCACCGTCCACCAGGTGATGTACGAACTGGCAGGCTGCTGTGGGGTAGTTGACTGACTCTGAAATGTCTTCTATTGAGAATCCCGACATTGATGATTCCAGGTCGCGCGTTCTGACAGGGTACGTGGGGACCCTGAACTCGCAGGTCCCGATTGTTTTGAGAGGCTCAAGGAGGTCCAGAGTGTCCAGATGACCTTGTAGACTGCGAGCCCATATGATGGCAAGATGCCTCAGCGGGTGAAGTGATAGTCGGCCCTGCGTTTTTGCAGTCTCCAGTATTGTGACGAAGGCTCTGTTGTTTTCTCGCTCGTATAGGGGAGGAGGTGGGATGACTAGTGGCCCGTCAAAATAGAGCAGGGCAGCACCATTAAGGGCTTTAGGATGGGCAGGAGCATCAGGGTAGAGTAGTGCCCAGTCAGCCTTCACGTATGACGGACCTCCAAGGTGGGTTTGTCCCGCCGCTTGCGACTGGCCAACCGACTACTGCACGAGCACGTGTCCTGGCCGCAGACAGTTGAACTCCACAGAGACGGCCCATCCCGCGGTACTTCACTTCAACCCCCCGCCTCCGCAACCGTCCTCGCAAACTCCTCCGCTTCCCTTCACCGTTCCAGAAACGCAAGTCTGGTAGTCACCCTGCGGCCACCGTAATCTGGTCACCGGCCTGCCTTACCAGACGGATGTATGTCGGGATCTGTGCAGCAGCCCTCACAAAGCTAGGCGTCACGCCAAACGATTCTGCCAACGTCTCGGGCGATACCCCTTGGTCTTGGGCATGTTGAGCGACCGCCATTGGCGGCAGCAATAACTCTGCAGCCCACCTAAGTGCCCGCTTCTCAGACTTCGACAGCATGACCCTGCCAATGTACGAACGGTACGGCCAGAACAGCATGTCCCCGGCCGACGTGAAATGGTGGCCCAGTTCCTCTGCAAATACGCATCGCAGTAAGGGCTGGCTGTGTTCTAGTGTGGGGGAGAGGGGGATGATTACTGGTGTGATTCCTATCTGTCTGCATTTGCCAGCACCATTGTACCCTGGTCTGCCAAAAAAGAAAAGGATTCTGTCAGTAGTGTGTCCGCCCGTGTCACATTGGGTTTTCTATCCGGCTACGCGTGCTGACCCCCAAAGGTGCCGCTGGCGCCGAGGACATAGCCCATCTACGTGAAGGAGGGAGGAGAACCCCCTCCGCGGTCTTTTTCGGGAGATTATCAGTTTCCGCTGCCGTGAGTAATGAAAGGAGAGGACCGCAATGAAAGGCAATGGACTGCGGAATGGTCAGGCGTTGACGGAGGACGAGAGGGCCACCATCGGCCCGAGGCCTCCGCTGAAGTGGGTCGGCGGGAAATGGGGACTCTTGCCCCAGTTCGAGCCGCTGCTTCCGAGGTGCGCCCTTCGTCGTTACGCCGAGCCGTTCGTAGGGGGAGGCGCCGTGTTCTTTCGCCTACTTCCCGAGAATGGGGTCTTGATCGATAAGAACGAGGAACTGATCAACTTCTACTGCGCATTACGCGATTCGGCTGGTGCGTTGATCGGGCACGCCAGGCGACACAGAAACGACCGGAATTACTACCTGTCGGTTCGTGCAATGAACCCTGCCGACTTAGACCCGTTGGAGAGGGCCTCCAGGTTTCTCTACCTGAATAAGGCGGGATACAACGGCCTGTGGAGAGTCAACAGCCAGGGTAAGCATAACGTCCCGTTCGGCCGATACGAGAATCCCCGGATAGTCGATGAGGCAAACCTGAGACTAGTTAGCGAGGCGCTCAAGACGGCGACTCTTGTGGCGGGCGACTTCCAGAGGGTGTTGGACTATGCTACCCCGGGGGTGTTCGTGTATCTTGACCCGCCGTACCACCCGGTCTCCCAGACGGCGAACTTCACTTCGTATACTGCGGGATCCTTCAATGAAGCAGATCAGCGGCGCTTGGCGGAGGTGTTTAGGAAACTCGACGAGCGAGGTTGTCTCGTGATGGTCTCCAACTCCGACACCGAGTTCATCCGAAGGGAGTATGCCGGGTACGGCATTCAAGTCGTAAAGGCCAGGCGCGCGATCAATTGTAGGGGGGATCGGCGCGGGCCCGTGAGAGAATTGGTTATTCGTAACTACGCAAGTTCAATCAGGCAAGAAGGCATTACCGGATAGGCCCTTGGCCATCGTCAAGCCGTTCACCCTGCGGGCGAACGGCTTTTTCTCTTTCTGGAGGAGCGAATTGGACGTGCAGAGGGTGCCTCCACATGCCAGTTCGAGCCTTTCCCCTTTCACATTATATAAGGAGGGTATTCAATGCAGATGAAGTCTCTTGTCGGCAAAGCCGCGCTCAATGCTGAACAGCTTAGCGACCGTGCATGCCGTGGTCAACGACAAGTCGAAATTCATACGAATGAGGGGGATCTTGATCGCAGTCCCAGGCAAGCGCAGAAGCTGCTTGCCCAACACGGAATACGCGCGGTGTCTGTACATGCGCCTATCCACGCTCATCTGGGCAATCTTGACCGCGCCGTTGAGAGACAGGCTGTGAACTGGGCAATGGCCACAGCTGTTCTGGCCGATGGTATCATGCCGCCCGGGGAGGTGCGTCTTGTGCCCATACACTTGGCTCCGACAACCTCGGTACGCGAGCTCGCCGCTGGGGGGAATCGAGCAGTTAGAGATCGGCGACGGCGAGAACTTGAGATAGTCACCGAGAGCGCAATGTGGTTGGCCGAAAACTGCCATCTTTCGCGCGGCCCTGTCCGCTTCTGCCTTGAGAACCACGCCCTGTTTGAGCCTGGCTACTGGGATCCGGCAACCCCGCGCTTCGCTCATACATTCTGCTCGGGACGTTTCCTTGGGGAGTTCGCGTTTCTGGCCCATGCGGTGTGCTCGCAAGCACCAGAGGAACGACTCGGCTTCACCCTTGACGTGTGCCATGCCATGTCTGCATTGGCGGGTGCCCGCCTTATGAAAGCTACGGGTGAACGCTTCGCGCTAGTATTGCCGGAGGATCTGGAGGGTGCGCTTACTCTTGAGGACTGGTTCGCTGTCATGGGGCCCTGGCTCAGCGTGGTGCATGTATCAAAGGCCGTGGGGCTGGCAGGGGATCCTGGTCAGCACGGTACCCCTCTTAGGGATACCGATATTGACCTTGCCCTCCAGGTATGTGACTGCCTGACTAGGGTGGGATTCGCAGGACCAGTTGTCCTTGAGATTCAGGAGCCAAATGCGGGGAAAGCAGAAGGGACGACCCTGACAGCCGAAGTGCTGAAGCGTGCGATCAGACTCTACGCCGAACGCGTCGCAGCCTAATCAAACGGCTGCAAATCTGACCGGCGGGGCCCGGTGACGTAGTTGGCTGTCCGCAAGAAATACATATTGGCAAGAAAGTGTTCGGATAGGTGCGGAGGGGGAAACCTCTCCGCTGCGATTCTGAACGGTTTTCCGAGGAGGGCGTTCAATCAAAGTGGAGTCTGTCGCAGGGAAAGCGGTCCTGCGTATTCTGGCGGAGTGGTTCCACTCTCTGCGCGATCACGCTCACACCGTTGCCGCGCCGTTCCAACCTGCCGATTGCTTTCAGTGGAGGCGCGGGATCGGTGAAGATGACATGCCCGCACGTTTGGTAGACAGTCTCGAAGATAGTCAGGTCCACGAGACCGAACTCGTCTTCAAGCGACATAAACACGACCGTCTTACCACTGCGAGTCGGCGGGCGGTGCGGCCGTACGGGGAATCCGGCAACCTTGACTACGGCTCCGCGCTTCATTCTCGCCACATCCTTGCTTGACACAAATCCGTGTGCTGTGAGTTGTTTTCTCACGAAAATCATAGGATGTTCACTTACGGGAATGCCGAGTATGCGGTACTCACAACTGATTCTTTCTGCCAGAGTAAAGTCCGAAATAGGGGAGTAGTTCCCAGGATCATCCCATACAAGGGTTGACGTTCCAATGCCCGAAGCCTGTGAACGTGCTTTCTCGAGAGCGCCTTCAACTTGCCAGAGTAGGGCCCGCCTGTTCTGCTCGATACAGTCGAAACCTCCGCAAAGCACTAGGTTCTCCACTATGTTCCGCTGGGCGTTGACGCGGCGGCAGAAATCAACCAGCGAGGTGAAGGGCCGGCCGCTCCTGGCCTCCACGATTCGGTCTAGGACCTGCGCAGACATGTTCCTCACACATCCAAGCGAGACCCTTATCGCCCTGGCACCCCCGGATATTTCCACGGTGAATCCCTTCCCGCTCCTGTTGACGCACGGCCCGAGTACCTTTACGCCGCGCCTCCTCGCCTCGACGCATATCGTTTCCGGCGG
>JAHDPS010000180.1 GCA_018434225.1 Bacillota bacterium | reverse complement strand
AGTTTGGGAAGGAGGACGCCCTCTTTGTTCCTAGCGGCACCATGGGCAACGCCTTGGCTTTGCTGGCGAGCGCGCGAAGGGGCGACTTAATTGTAGTCGATAAGGATGCCCACATATTTCGCTCGGAGAGAGCGAACTTCGACAGGGATTATCATGGGTTCACGCCGCTGTTCGTCCTCGAACACGATGGCATCTACGATCTCGACTTCCTGGAAGAGGTGTTGAGAGACAATCAGGTGTCCGTGGTATGCCTGGAAAACAGCCACAACTTTGCTGGGGGAACGGTTCTACGCGCCGAGCAAGTGGAGGCGGTGACGACTTTGTGCGGCCGCCGCAACGTCCCCGTTCATGTAGACGGAGCGCGCATATTCAATGCCGCTGCTGCTACCGGGCAGAGTGTTCAGCAGCTGACGGCTGGAGCCAACAGCGTCATGTTCTGCTTGTCTAAGGGCCTGTGTGCCCCAGTAGGATCAATGCTGGTCGGATCCAAGGATCTTGTAGCGCTGGCGAGGGAAAAGAGGAAGCTGTTGGGAGGACAAATGAGGCAGGCAGGGGTTCTGGCAGCGGCAGGGATAATAGCATTGGAGAAAATGACTAATCGAGTTGCTGAGGATAATGTCCTGGCAAGACAATTGGCCGAGAAATTGTCGACAAGTGCAAGGGGTCTGAATATCGACCTCACGACTGTCCAAACAAACATCGTCAAGATAGACCTCGGGATTCACATGGACGCCTCTGAGTTTGCCCGGCAGTTATATCGGGATTACAAGGTCAGGGTTCATCCCATGGGTAAGCGAGTGATTCGTTTGGTCGTATACCATGGTATTGGTGAAGCGGATATTGATGAAGCCGTCACGAGAATATCCATGTTCGTCGCCAATGATGGATCCTGTTCAACGACGGAATGATCAGGGGATAGGCAAGGGATTAGAAGATGCGCCCGATATGTCGGGGGCTGGAGGGGATGACGAGTTGCCCGAGCTACAGTTCTGGAAAGAACAGCCGTCGTACTATTGCGGGGATGATTTGCATGCTGCAAAACAACAGAAGATACAAAAGGCCGTTGAAGATCATGACTTGATCGGCTTGCTGTTGATCAAGTCGGAGGCGGTCAGATACGCTACGGACTTCTATGTGAAGGGCTATCGCCCTTTCATGGATCCAGAGTACTTGGCCATTATCCCCAGGGGCGCCGAACCGGTAGTAGGGTATACATCGGGTAGCGATACCTATCGGATCCAGATTCGTTCCGACATCAAGGACTACCGGAAACTATCGAAAACCAGTGACTGGGCAGAATCAATCGTGAGGATACTCACTGATTACGGTATGACTGACGGGCTCATCGGCACTGATCTGTTGCCTTTCTATCTGCACGATGGGATCAAGCAGGCTCTTCCCAGGATAGAATTCGTGGACGTTTCGGATATTTGGACAGAGCTTACAGTAGTGAAGCATCCTGTTGAAATAGAGTTGTTGACTGAGGCCGTGAGATTGACCGAGATAGGCATACTGTCCGCAATAGAGGCGATCAAGCCCGGAGTACGGGAATATGAGGTAGCGGCCTGGGCCGAATACAACATGAGGAAGCAAGGCAGTGAAATGACTCCATTCATAACCAATATTGCTTCAGGCATTAATTCGGCGATATTCGAGCGCGTGTCCACTGAAAAGGTAATCGGGGACGGAGAAATGGTTGTGATTGATCTCGGGTGTGTGTGGCGTGGCTATACTGGGGATTTGGGTCGAACAGTCTGTGTCGGCAAACCGACGCTACAGCAGAAGGCAATATACAGAACGACACACTTAGCGCTCCAGGAGGCCATCAACGCAGTCAGACCCGGGGTTACTTGCCACGATATTGATGCGATTGCGCGACAGGTGATTCGCGAAGAGGGTTACGGTAAGTACGAACATAGATTCTCGACAGGCCATCAACTGGGGTATGGTCTGCATTGCGAACCATCCGTCAATCGAGGCGTTAATTACGTATTGAAACCGGGTATGATCATGGCCCTGGAACCCAGGGTAACCGTATTTGATAATCCGGAAGTGGGCGGTGCTCACTTGGAAGATGTCGTATTAGTTACGGAGACAGGACACAGGGGCCTAAGCAAAGTGCGCTACGAGGACGCTTTGCTGGAATAGGTCGAGCATATCATCACCAGGGACTGCGTTATCAGAGTGATGGGGCTCTATTACAGAAGACACTATTTTATGAAAGGAGTCAGAGTATAAATGAGTGAGAGAAAGATCAAATTATCCACCGCCTCTCTAAACTTCATCGCCATGATTATCGGCGCCATTCTGGGTCTGGCATTCGGAACGAAGATGGGCGACTTCAAGTTCATTGGCGACATCTGGCTCAACTGCATCAAGATGGTCGTCGTTCCTCTGGTGATGTGCATCATGGTTACGGCCGTGGGTAGCCAGAAAAACCTGACCAGTTTGGGAAGGGTATCTGTACGAATCATTGCCTACTATATCCTGACAACCATATTTGCCTCAGTAATCGGCCTTGCTGTAGCACTGATCGTTAAACCCGGCTCGGGCATAACCCTGGCCGGCCTAAAGGGCATTGAGGTAAAAGGTACAGCCGTTTTCACCCTCTCGAATTTCCTGAAGAGCCTGTTTTCCGATAACATGTTTTCGACCTTTGCGGGCGGGAACCTCATCCAGACAATGGTCATCGCAATCATGTTGGGTATCGCTATCTTGCGCATCAAGAACAAGGAGCGAAAGGAGTTCATCCTCAATTGGTTTGAATCGGCGAACGAGATGCTTGCGATGTTCATCGGCATGATCATCAAGGTATCACCGATCGGTGTTTTGTTCTTGATGGCGGATACCTTCGGCAAGTACGGATTCGCGATTTTCACCTCCATGGCTGGGTTGATTGGGACCTATTGGCTCAGCGTCCTAGTGCATGTCTTCCTGGTATATGGCCTTTTCCTCTGGTTGACCGCAGGGGTGAACCCCATCAGGTTCCTCAAAGATGCATCCAACGTGTGGACATTCACAATAGCCTCCTGCTCCAGCGCCGCCACCATTCCAGTGAGCCTGAAGTGCGCGAAAGAGAAATTCGGTGTACCGGCCAGAATTGCGGATTTCTGCATTCCGCTCGGCGCACAAATCAACTATGACGGTAGTGCCATTCTGTATGGTTCCGTCCTGATATTCATCAGCCAACTTCATGGCATTACGTTTGACATTGGGACATTGATAAAAATGGTCATCGTCTCGACGTTGGTCTCCTCGAGCGGCGGAGGGATTCCAGGCAGCGGCATCGTCAAACTCTTGGTTATGGTGCAGACCTTCGGACTGCCGACTGAGATCGTCGGGATCATAGCGGCTTTCTATCGGTTCTTCGACATGGGCACCACGACCGGCAACTGTCTTGGCGATCTTGTCGGCACCTTGTGCGTCACCAAATGGGAGGAAAAGCGCGCGAAGAAACTGGGTCTCTCCATGGGCGATGTTGTTCAAGGATTGTAGATATCCAGGCTGCACATTGTGGAGGTAATTGGTTGTAGGTTGTAGATCCCAACTACATAGGCAGATGTTCGGGCCCGACGTCATTTCCTGATGATCGGGCCCTGATCGACCGAATTGAATAACTTCACCATCGGGGCTGAATCCGCGAGGAGGTAGACTTCGCAACAGGTTACAGTCTATAGGCCGCCTATCAAGCGAGCCAGTACGTCAGATTCGCGGGCCAGGAACGTGACGAGAAGCGCCAGTGGAAGCACCCTTAGATACTGGCGTTTCTGAACCGGCAGGGCAAAGAATAGTGTGATCGCGGCCACGAGATCAAAGCCTGGAGTTGCCGAAAGAGTATACAGAAAACTATATCCTTGTGCAGCGAGTAGTCCTACTGGGAGCGCTGCGCACAAAGCCGCCATCCATCCTTGCCCTCTGCCGAACCACACAGTATATGCTGCTAATGCCGATAATAGCGCTACTAAGCCCCAGCGCAGGAAGTGGTACTTGGGGAAGAACCCGAACAACTTCATGGAGTAGGTGTAATAGCTCAATAGCATCCCGGTGAAGAAGGCAAAGACACGGATCGCTCCAATCGTGGGTGTTCGGCTCCGGGAAGCAATAATGGTGGCAACGAACACCCATATCCCAATCCTTGAACTCACAGCGCCGAGTACATTGAATGGGAAGCGAGTCATCCTATCTAGGTATTTTGCTATAAATCCCGTAATCATTCCCAGCACGAGAAACGCCAATATGTACACTAATCGGGTCATTATTGATTCTGTTCTCTTGCCGCAATCTATTCCCACAGTGCCGACACCTCTGCCATCGTCACATGAAGCCTTCACCAGCGTATGGTCGATGTCCTCCAGTTCAATCGTACCCGACCCTGGCATCGAAATCGATGATTGCCGACAGGAAATGAGCTGAATTCCCGGAGGAAGTCCGGCAAAGACGTGGCGGCATGCCTTTTCGGGCTGAACCCCGTGGCCGGGGGCGCCTCTGATCATTCAGGTTTCCGGTCGCCTGTGAGGCGGCGTTTCTAGCGGGTTTCGGCAGACGCTGAACTGCAGGTGGAATCGGCAGCGGTCAAGAAGGAAGGTATCTAGCGCAGCGCTAGTGTCCGGCAGGACCAGCATAGAGGCGGAACGCGTGTTCATTGTGTCATCATTGGTGGGGAGGAGCCATGATGGGGATCCAGGCAAAGGATGTCGCAGAGAAATACGGGCGCCTCGTGTCGTCAATATGCCGGAGGATGATCCAGGACGAGAGTGCAGTGGAAGACGCCGCACAGGAGGCATGGCTCGAGATAGTCAAGGGCCTCCCATCATTCTCGGGACGGGCTAAGCTCTCGACGTGGATATTCTCGGTGACATCCCGAGTGGCGATGAACTACGCCCGGAAGGAGCGGGTCTACTCGACGCGTTTCCTGCGCAGATTCTTTCATGGTGAAGACCTGGAGATTCCCTGCCACCCTGACTTTGACAAGGGCCTCTGGGTGAAGGAGATGTGCGACAAGTGCCTGACGGGAATCCTGCGTTGCCTGGATAGTGAATCGCGCATGGCGTACATCTTCAGGGATATAGCCTGCCTGCCCTACGCAGAGATCGCTGGGATACTCGAAAAGGATGAGGTTGCCGTACGGCAGATGATCTCCCGTGCCAGACGCAGGTTGCGGCATTTTCTCGAGGATGAGTGTGTGCTGCATAACCCCAAGGCCGCGTGCAAGTGCAGGATGAACAGATGGGTATCGGAGATCGATCTCCCCAGCGAATACGCCAGGCTCAGGAAGACCGTCCACAGGATCAATCTATACCGCGCCTCCGAAATGGTGCTGCCCGGGAAGGATTTCTGGGAGAAGTACATCTAGCCCGCACCAGGCGTCCGGGCGCTCTGGGCCTGGACCCTTCCGCATCTTCATCCTCGTCCATCTTCGGCCCGAGGTCCCGTCGATATTTCTCCCCTTGAGTTGTCACAAGTCCGGCCGGGCCTCCACTAATCCCTATGGAACACACATCAAGCAACACACATCAAACAGGTTTAGGAGGGGTCCAATGGATCTCGAGAAGAAAACCCAATTGCTCCAGGCATTCTATGCGGGCGTGCTTGCTGATTCCGTGCTCCGACTGGGTAACGAGGGTGTGCTGGAGAGGGTAACCGTTCAGAAGAGGAAGGAGCAGATGGCCACCGGCAAGGCAAGGGCGAGTCAGATGGGGATCAACTCACCCGAACAGGTATTCACGTTCCTCTCGGAGGTGTTTGCCTGCGCGAACTGGCAGATATCGGCCCAGCCAAACGGTTTTGTCGCCCTCACGCCGTCCTGCCGGCTATGCGCTATCGCCAAGAGGATGGGTGCCCCGAGTCCGTGTGACGTTCATTGCCTCGCTCCAATGGAGGGGATGGTGAAGGGTATTTCCCCTGAGTCCGGCTTCGACGTCAAGGAAACCCTCTGGAATGGTGCCGAGTGCAGGGTCGAGGTGTTCAAGACCGAGACCGCGTAGCGGCGAAGATGCGAAGATGGTACGGGGCCGGAGTCGGCGAGTCGGGGCGCCGGTTCGTGCGTTCGCCGTAGTGCTGCGGCAAGTTCAACGCATTACGTCACCGGCGCCCAATGGCTATGATCCCGATGGCCATAAAGGGAAACGGAGGCATGGAGCGGAACCACCCTGCGAAACCATGTTTGGCCAAGTCACTATCATATGGGGGAGGTGGTTCCTGTGAGTGCCGAGATCTTCTATTTTTCCGGAACCGGCAATTCATTCGTTGTCGCCCGGGACATCGGCCGGCGTATTGGCGGGACCCTGATACCAATTGGTTCAGCGATCAAGAGCAAGGCTATTGAAGCGGCAGCAGACATGACCGGTATCGTGTTCCCCGTGCACAATGTGGCATACGACGGCCTTCCACGCATAGTCCACGAGTTTGTCGAGAAACTGCAGATTGCGCGGGACAAGTACGTGTTCGCAGTCTGCACATGCGGAGGCGGCTCCGGCGCGACCGTGGGCAACTTACGTAACGCCTTGGCGCGACGCGGGGGGAATCTTGCCTGTGGATTCACTGTAATCCTGCCCAGCAATGTGCGGCCCATTGCGGATGCTCAGAAGCGGCAGAAGATGTTTGACGACTGGACAAAGAAACGCGAGGCCATCTGCGGGTACATCACCGCGAGGAAGGCTGGTCATTTCGAGACGTTCAGCCCCTTCGTCATGGCGGTCTTTGCGCCGCTCACTCCGCTTGCCCACAAACTCATCCACCGCATGTACGCCGGGCTCGCGGGCGAGCCGAACCTTCCCTTCTTTGAGGTTTTACCCCTGGTTGACAGGGGTTTTCGCACTGATGAGCGCTGCACAGGCTGTGGAACGTGCGCAGCAGTGTGCCCTGTAGAGAATATCGTTATGGTCGACGGCAAACCCTCCTGGCAACACCATTGTGAAAACTGCGTGGCATGCGTTCACTGGTGCCCTGAATCCGCGATTCACGACGGGATAACCAACGGCATCAAGTACCACCACCCTGATGTAAGGGTTGAGGATATGCTAAGGCC
The DNA here is from genome assembly GCA_018434225.1 of Bacillota bacterium. Lineage (GTDB taxonomy): Bacteria > Bacillota > Sulfobacillia > JABLXB01 > JABLXB01 > SM1-B181. The sequence continues at coordinate 18,298 of JAHDPS010000180.1, read as the reverse complement.
ACGAGCATCTTGAACGTTCGGAGAAAACTGTGATGAACTATTCGGCTAGATGCCGTCCCGTATCCGTCCGATAGTGCTCCGGGCCAAGGGGAGGGGAGTCAGATGTCTGAAATCTATCTAGCGGGCGGCTGTTTCTGGGGAATGGAGAAGTACATTGCCTCCGTCCGCGGTGTCCTGTCGACTCAGGCGGGCTACGCCAATGGAAAGACTGAGAATCCCACTTATGAAGACGTCTGCCACAGAAACACAGGGCATGCCGAGACGGTGCGCGTGGTGTATGATGCCACGATTGTACCCCTCGATTTCCTATTGGAGATGTACTATGAAGCGATTGATCCTGTCTCTGTGAACCGGCAGGGGGGAGACACAGGTACGCAGTACCGCACAGGAATTTACTACATTGACGATAGCGACCTCCCGGTGATCGAACGTTCAATCGCAGAGCTGCAGAGACGCTGCGATGAACCCGTTGCTATCGAAGTCAAGCGCTTGGAGAACTTCACACCGGCGGAGGAATACCATCAGAATTACCTCGATAAGAACCCGGGCGGTTACTGCCATATCGGAAGGGACAAGTTCGAGAAGGCGGCCGGTGCCGTGGTGAATCCGGCGAGGTACCCGGCCCCGGACTCCCAGGGGCTGCGCAAGACACTGACCAAGACCCAGTATGAGGTGACGCAAAACGGGGCCACCGAGCCACCATTCGATAACGAGTTCTGGAACTCATTCCGGCCGGGGGTTTACGTGGATATCACGACAGGCGAGCCGCTATTCGCCTCCACCGACAAATTCGCCTCAGGCTGCGGCTGGCCGAGTTTCTCTAAGCCAATCGACCCTTGTGTTGTCAGGGAATTGCCGGATGCCTCCCGCGGAATGCTGCGCACTGAGGTCAGAAGCCGCGCAGGAAACGCCCACCTTGGGCACGTCTTTGATGATGGTCCGAGGGAATCGGGGGGACTGCGGTATTGCATAAACAGCGCATCCCTGCGGTTCGTGCCGAAAGAAGACATGGAGCGGGAGGGATACGGGTATCTGTTGGGGCTGGTGAAGTAGGTCCTACGGTTTGATCAACTGCACTATCCAGTCCAGGGTCTCGTCCCAGGGGGTCGGAGCGATGACGCCGGCGAGACGCTTGCCGCCTATGGAGACGTCCCCCTTGTCGCCGAAGATGGCCCCGGCTCCCTTCGCCATCTTGTCGTTCATATAGAGGCAACTCTGGCCTGAGACCGTATTCAGTATTCTCAAGATGTACAGGGCCGGAGCAAGGGTGGCCGCGGTCACCTAAATCAATGCCAGCGACCCAGGGAATCCCGGTCAAAGCAATTGCTTAGGCTGACAGCCCTCGGTCGGAGAACTATGGCTTAATTGGTCACACGCGCTGCTAGCAGCAGCCGGGGTGAAGCATCAGGTCCAGGAGTACGTTGACCAGTTAGGAGGCCCGTTTGGAGTCCGCGTTCCACCTGTGGTGCTGGATAGAATCAGGATAGCAACTGAAGAAGCCCTCAACGAGCGTATCATCGCGTTGCATCCCCGCCGGTGATTGCCGGGTCTGCCGCTGCTCCGAAGGGGTTTGGGTGCCCGGTACGTTCCCGGCAGTCTTCCTTTTTGGGATTCCTGGATGGATTGGGCAACTATGGCCGCTGCTTACCCTGTTCCCGCTTGATGCCCTCAACCACCCAGGACCGGATCAACACCTGGTAAGGAATGTCTTTCTCCCTGGCAATCATCTTGGCGTCTTCTATCTGCGATAGCCGGAGCCTCAACGTTACTTTCTTGGTCTTCGATTTCTCTTTGATCTTTGCAGCCAGTTCAGGGGCAAGCTCCACCTGTGCCAGCTCAAACAGGCCGCGCTCCATTGCCTTTGCAAAGCTATGGGTATCCCAAAACTCCCTCTCTTCCTCTTCAGAAGCGAACTCGGGAATCTGAACACCTTGAAATTCTTTCAATTCCTTCACTTCTGGCATACTATCATTCTCCTATCTCGCGCCTGTAGTACCGCCTTTCAGACAGGTCCATCTCACGGGCATCCACTCAAAGCGGTGTATGTCCATGACTCCACCTGTTTCTATCCTAGTGGAGTGTCTGGTGCGTTCGCTAACATCAAAGTGATCCAGCATTAACGGAAACGCTCGTCTGAAAGTGATCCACCCCGACCACTAATCCTGTATCCTCGTACTTGGGAGAACGTGGATGCAGGAGGCGAGGAAGTGATCGGGGTGGACGAGTATGATCGTATCAGGTATTTGTTCGCAGTTGAAGGGATGTCGCGGAGGGAGATAGCGAGAAGGCTTGGGGTGTCGCGGAACACGGTGAAGAAGTACTGCAGGGGCGCGAGTCTCCCAGGGGAGAGGAAGACAGTCCAGCGTGAGTGCAAGATCACGGGACCAGTTCGGGACATTGTTTCTGGATGGCTGGAGGAGGACGAGTCCGCTCCTAAGAAGCAGCGGCACACGGCGAGACGGGTTTACGACAGGCTGAGAAAGGAGCACGGGTTTCAGGGAGGGCAATCAACGATAAGGCACCTGGTACGGGAGATGCGGCCGAAGGAAAAGGCATACATTCCGCTCGAGTTCGACCCCGGCGAAGCAGCCCAGGTTGACTGGGGGGAAGCGACGGTGGTCATCGCCGGCGAGAGGCGCAAGGCTCACATCTTCTGCATGCGGTTGTGCTACAGCGGAGCGGCGTTCGTGACGGTATTCCCCAATGAGCGGACAGAGGCATTTCTCGAAGGGCACAAGCAGGCATTTGAGTTTCTTGGAGGGGTGCCGCGGAGGCTGATCTACGACAACCTCCGCACCGCGGTAAAGAAGGGCTGGGGCAGACACGTAACTGAGGAACGGCCGCAGTTCAGGCTACTCAAGGCTCATTACGCCTTCAGGACTAATTACTGCAACCCAGGGGAAGCGCATGAGAAAGGGCTGGTTGAGGGGCTTGTGGGTCTGGCGCGTCGGAACGCACTTGTGCCCATGCCGCAGGCCGACAACTGGGAAGAGATCCAGTCTATCCTCAAGGAACGATGCGTCGAATACTTGAGCCACCGGATTCCAGGCCGGGATGGGACAGTCGGCGAGATGCTGCAAGAAGAGAAGGCATCCTTTGTTTCACTTCCGCTCAAGCCATTCGATCCTGCCGAAGAGGTGGAAAGGGAAGTCCGCCCGGATGGGATGGTATCGTTTGACCGCAACTGGTACTGCGCCTCCCCTGATCTCGTCGGCCAGGTGGTCACGGTTAAGGGCTCGCCGACCAAGGTAAAGGTGTTCCATCGAGGGCAAGAGTTGGCCGTTCACGAGCGTCGCTATACAGAGGGCAAGAGATACTACGGCGGCTATGCACCGTATCTCAAGATCTTGGAGACTCATCCGAGGGCTGTCCGAAATGCCGCACCAGTCAGACAGGCAGGGCTTCCGAGAGAACTGTTCGCCTACTGCTACCAGTCGGACGATCCTGAAAGCGGCAGGGATCTTGTGGCTATTCTCAGGCTGATCGAGAAAAACGGACGCGAGACTGTCTACAGGGCAGTGCATGATGCTCTCCTGGCGGGCGAGCATGGAGTCGGCTCAATCCGGTCGAGGCTGGGGAAAGCCACGGGATCTGGACATGAATTACCTGCTTCGTGTGGGTTCCCGGTCAAAGACGTGAATCTTGGCGACTACGACCTCCTGCTGAAGGGAGGCGGCGCAGCGTGAGCGAGGGTAAGGGTGCTCTAATACAGATTTACGCCAGGCAACTGCGGATACCGACATTCGGTCGGTACCAGGACGTTCTGCGGGATGCCATGCAGCATGGATGGAATTACGAAGAGTTCCTGTGCGAGCTCATGGCCGCCGAGATCGCGCAAAGACGGGAGAACCAACAGCGCAGGAGGGTCAAGGCAGCAGGCTTCCCCCTCATCAAGGCGCTGGACACGTTCGACTTCAAGCAACTCCCCAATCTTGACGCCGAGAGGGTATGGCAGATAGCCGACGGCTCGTATATCACCAAACACGAGAATCTAGTGTTGATCGGCAATCCGGGCACCGGGAAGACGCATTTATCGATCGCCCTGGGGGTCAGGGCATGCGCCAAGGGATTCCGGGTGAAGTTCACCACCGCATCCCTACTGGCCTCGGAACTCCTGGAAGCGCAGCAGCAGGGAAGGCTCGTCAAGCTCATGCGCCAGTTTTCAAAGACAGACCTTCTGATACTGGACGAATTGTCATGCCTGACCCTTTCAAAGCAGCAGGCCGAGCTGGTATTTCAGGTGTTGGGTGACAGGACGGAGCGGGCGAGCGTGATCATCACGACCAACCTGGAATTCTCGCGTTGGGCGGAGGTGTTCGGAGACAACATGATGACGGCCGCCCTGGTCGATAGGCTCACCCACAAATCCTATATACTGGACATGAACGGAGAATCGTACCGGCTCAAGCAGCGGCGCAAGGAACCAGAATACAATCTGTCAGGGGTGGATCACATCCAAGCGAGCACCGGTGGATCACTCTCACGCGAGCGCGGCGGATCCGAATCTCGTTGACAAACGCATCTGGCTAACGTCAATACACTCCACTAAACTGGGCTGGTTTCGATGAGCGTCGATTCCAGCCAGGGTGAAGCATCAGGTCCGCGAGCACATTGATCAGTTGGGAGGCCCATTTGGAGTTTGCGTTCGGCTCGTTGTCGAACAACAATACGCCCAAATCTCGCTAATGTCTCCAAGGTCTCGCAATTAGGTAGGATGCTGTGCCCTGTGGTGTGCGAGAGACAAGAGGGCCTGCTGGCAGTCACACGATTCTGAAAGACTACGTAGAACCTTCTCGGAAACGCCTCCCCACCTGGCTGAACAGTGAAGGAGGCTCATCCCACGCCCAAACGTCCCACCGCTTACCCCACGAAAACAGAACCGGGGTTCCGGCCGTCGTCCTGGCCGAAAACCCCGTTAATCTTCGTTGGTGTCGGGAGCGGGACTTGAACCCGCACGGTGTACACCATACGCCCCTCAAACGTACGCGTCTGCCAATTCCGCCATCCCGACACGCTCTTCAATTGAGAACTTCTGAGTACTGCTGATAACCATCGAGTACCGGCGATGCACCACCTATTATAAGGGCCTCGGCAAGCCATGTCAATGACCGCGAACCCTAGGAAACTGCAGCGTTTGCACCGATTCCACCCGAGGAGATCGCCAATGTCCAGGCGCGCCCCAACCCTAAGACCAATGGAAATAGCGGTAGAATGTGCGGTATGTCGCAGCGGAGGAACGGCGAAATGCGCGGCGAAGACTGTGGTGACTTCATATCGATCCTGCGAGCACATGATAGCAAAGGTCATCTTCTGGGGCGGGTGCTGACCGTGTCGCTGCTGGCGAATATCCGGGAGATTGCGCAGCAAGTAGGCGACGCTATCGCCGCGGTTCTTGACATAGACGTCGAGATCGTGGATGCGGACCTCACGCGTATCGCGGGTACCGGCAAGTATCGCGGGTATGTGGGGCATTCACTTGCGGTGGATGGCGCGAGCTACAAGGCCGTGCTGGCGACCGGTCAGGGGATGGTGCTCACCAGGCCGGGCCGGGAGCCGGTGTGCGATTCTTGTCCGAGGCAACGCACCTGCGATGAGATGGCCGAACTCTCCGCGCCGGTGCGCCTGGACGAGCGGGTCATCGGCGTCATCGGCCTGCTGTGTTTCGACGAGACTCAACGCGCAAGGCTCCTATCCAGGCTCGATAGTCACCAGGCGTTCATAGAACGGATGGCAATCCTGCTGGCCGGCAAGGCGGCCGAGCAACACCTGTGGGAACAGGAGCGGCTGGCGGCGGAGATCGCCGAGCTCCTCCTGGACCATGTGGGTCATCCCGTCGTGGCCATAGATCGGGAGGGCACGCTGATTCACCGGAATGTCCTCGCGGACAGGCTCCTCGGCATCAATGAACCAGCCAAGAGTATCCCTGAAGCGACCTCCAGATTCCCCGCGTTGAGATTCCTCGAGCAGGTCATCTCCACCAACACGCCATTCGACGAAAGGGAGATGTTCCTGGACTTCGACGGAAGCGAACGCCCGTACATGGTGTCCTCCAACCTGCTGGGTTCGGAACACCGTATCCTCGGCGCCATGGCCGCCTTCCGCCCGGTCGAGGAACTCCATCATTGGGCCTACAAGATCACCGAATGCAACATCGATCTCCAGTTCGATCACATTATAGGCCGGTCCAGTGCCATTAAGAGATTAAAGGAACAGGCGGTCAAGGTGGCTCAATCGCGGTCGACCGTGCTCATAGTTGGCGAGAGCGGAACGGGTAAGGAGCTGCTCGCCAGGGCCATACATTCGGCCAGCCCCCGGGCTACGGAACCGTTCGTGGCGATCAACTGCGCGGCCATTCCCGATAATCTCCTGGAAAGCGAGTTGTTCGGTTACGAGGCGGGGTCTTTCACGGGGGCCGGAAGGCACGGAAAGCCCGGGAAACTCGAAATAGCGCACGGCGGGACGATCTTCTTCGACGAGATCGGGGATATGCCGCTGCATCTTCAGGTCAAGCTGCTGAGGGTACTGCAGGACATGAAGGTGGACCGCATCGGTGCGACGCGCGTCAGGCAGGTTGATGTGCGCGTTGTGGCCGCAACCAATCAGGACCTCGAGCAAAAGGTCGTGAACGGCGAGTTTAGAAGGGACCTGTATTTCCGGCTAAACGTCATCCCGCTCAACATTCCCCCCCTTCGTGAACGGCGCGATGACATACTGCCCCTGGTACAACATTTTGTGGCCAAGTTCGCGGATCTCATGAATAAAGACATCAGGGGCTTGAGCGCTCAGGCCTTCGAACTCATCGAGGCCTACCCGTGGCCGGGCAACATCCGCGAACTCGAAAACACCATAGAGTACGCCGCCAACATGGAGCCGAGCGCCGTCATCCAGGCGGGTAGTCTCCCCGAGCGGATTCGTTTGCATTCCCTGCAGGGAGCCTCGCGGCCCGAAGCGACCCTGGCGGATTCCGAGGCCAGGATGATCGAACAGGTGCTTAGGAGGACCGGCACTACATACAGGGGCAAGGTCGCTGCGGCGAAAGAGCTGGGCATCGGAGTGGCGACCCTATATCGCAAGATCTCCAGGTACGGCATCAGGATATCATAATGATAGGCTTCTATCAATTTGATAAAAGACCTCCCGCACCACTGCTTAAACGCCGCTGATCCGGACGCAACGGCATTCGTTTCCCCGCCGGTATATCAATTTGAGAGGTGGATCCACCGCCGAAGCCCGCGCTACCAGCATTTTTCGAGATAGCGTCGTTGGCGCGAATCTTGCTCGAGATATGCGGTGATTGACCAATCCTCACGTTCAAAGGCGGGTACTGGCGTTGGCAAAGGTGACTAGCCTCCGGTGCGTATTATGCGGTAGATTATTCGAACCAGGAGAAGTGGAGTATACGTGCACGTCATGCGGCATGGATGGCACACTGGACATTCTGTACGATTACCAGCGGGCTAAGAAGGAACTGACGCGAGATGGGCTGGCCCGGAATGCCAATTTCAGTATGTGGCGATATTCGCCGCTCATGCCCGTAACCGTGGACAGCCGCGCGCGGCACCTCCGGTGCGGATGGAGCCCGCTGTACAGACTGCCAGAGCTTGCATCCGAACTCGGTGTGCGGGCGCTGTTCATCAAGGACGACGGCAGGAACCCGACCGGTTCAATGAAGGACAGGGCCAGCGCAGTCGCTGTGGACCGTGCGCTCGGACTGGGAAAGCGCATCGTCGCCTGTTCATCCACGGGTAATGCCGCCAGTTCGCTGTCGGGCTTCGCGGCTGTGGGAGGACTGCAGACCTACATTTTCGTTCCTCACACCGCGCCCGAGGCGAAGGTGACGCAACTGTTGATTTATGGTTCCTACGTGCTCCTGGTGCGGGGCGACTACGCCGAGGCATTTGACCTATCCACGCGGGCTATTGAGCGTCACGGCTGGTACAACCGGAATTGTGCCATCAACCCTTATCTCCTCGAGGGCAAGAAGACCGTGGCAATGGAGATAGCGGAACAGCTCCAGTGGAATGTCCCTGACTACGTCTTCATCTCCGTTGGAGATGGTTGTTGCGTCAGCAGCCTGTACAAGGGCTTCTCGGACCTGGTAGAGGTAGGGCTCATCGAGCGCATTCCAAGACTGGTGGGCGTGCAGGCGGAGGGTTGCCAGCCAATACACAGGGCGATCCAGGAGAGGGCGGACCGCGTGACGTTCGGGCCCGCCGAGACCTTGGCAGACAGCATTGACGTCGGCGCCCCGCGGAACTGGGCGAAGGCTCTGCGGGCCATCAGGCGATCCGGAGGCACGACGGTGGCCGTAACGGATGAAGAGATACTCAACGCCATGCGCCTCCTGGCGCGGAAGAGCGGGGTCTTCGGGGAACCGGCGGGTGTGACCGGATTTGCCGGCCTCGTGAAGATGGCGACCCAGGGAGGTGGGCTCAGTTCTTCCGACCGCGTCGCGGTTGTCGTCACGGGAAACGGACTCAAGGACATCGTCAGCGCGAGAAAGGCCGTCGGCCGGCCACTGGTGGTCGAACCGAACATCGAGTCGCTCGCAGGCAAGTTGCCCGTATACTAGCAGTCTCACTGCATTTCGATGGGGGTATGGGAATGCCGAAGAAACCGATCTGGGGACCGACATACGAGGAGATGCTCCATCCGGAGACAATCGACCCGGCGCGCAGGAAGACGGCCCTCGCAGCTAGGGAGAATGACCCCCTGGACCCCGCAAATCTGTACAACATTACGTGGAGACAATATGAGAACCGCGTCAGCCACGTGGTCATGCCCAAAGAGCTGACGGGCGTGGACGCCAACATCGTGTGCATCTACGGCAGGGATTTCCCCACTGGATCGCATAAGGTGGGGGCCACCTACTCCGTGACGATGGAGACGCAACTTGCGGGGGAGATCCAGCCGGGCATTCACACCATCGTTTTCCCTTCCACCGGAAACTACGGCATAGGAGGGGCATGGGCTGGCGGCCGCATGGGATACGACACCGTCGTAGTGCTTCCCGAGCTCATGAGCGCCGAGCGATTCGAGAAGATATCCTACTTCGGCGCGCGGTGCATCAAGACGCCCGGCTGCGAATCCAGTGTGAAAGAGATATACGACAAGTGCTGGGAACTCAGGAAAGACCCCCGCGTCAGGGTGCTCAACCAGTTTGAGGTCATGGCGAACTACCGGTTCCACTACTTCTGCACGGGCAACACGGTGAAGGAGCTGGTGGAGCGGCTCGGGCGGGAAGGCGTTGGCGATGGCCGTTGCGCCGCATTCGTCTCGGCCATGGGGTCGGGCGGGACCATCGCAGCGGGAGACCGCCTCAAACAGGCGTTCCCTGAAGCAAAGATCGTCGGCCTCGAGCCCGTCCAGTGCCCGACGCTGTACTCCAACGGCTACGGCGACCATGATATCCAGGGTATAGGGGACAAACACGTCACCTGGATACACAACGTGTTGAACATGGACGCACTCATGTGCGTTGACGACATGGAGAGCAAACTCCTACTCCAGGTGCTGACCGATCTGAAGGGCAAGGAATATCTCGCGGCCAGGGTCGGCGTCAAAGAGGACGCGGTGAACCTCATCTCCAGCGTGTTCGGTATCTCCGGCGTGTGCAACCTCCTCGGCGCGATAAAGACCGCCAAGTACTACCGGCTTGGGCCACGGGATACTGTGGTCACGGTGCTGACCGACGCGATCGACCGGTACTGGTCCGTGATGGCGAACCTCGATGAGCGCTTCGGCAGGCTCGACGAGGTCAAGGCCGCCTCGCGACTTCACGGGATTTTGTACGGCCAGAAGACCGATTACATCCAGGAAGGGACCGTGAACAACAGGGATCGCTGGTTCAACCTTAAGTACTACACCTGGGTCGAGCAGCAAGGGAAGACGGTCGAGGAACTCAACGCCCAGAGGAGCCAGGAGTGGTGGCGAGAGCAGCAGGCACTCGTCCCCGAAATCGACCGGCGACTCAGGCAGAGGAGGTAGTCGAGCGTGTCAAGGGCGAGAATCGGGCTCATCGTCCCATCATCGAACAGCGTCATGGAGGTGGACTTCTACCGCCGGATTCCGGAGGAGGTTACGTTGCACACCGCCCGCATGTACCTGGAGGAGACCACGGTGGAAGGCGAGTCTCATATGCTGGAAGATTACCTGCCGCGCGCTGTCGATGACCTGCGGTCCGTCCGCCCGCACGTGGTTGTGTTCGGGTGCACGTCGGCCGGCGCCCTCAGGGGTAACGCCTACGAATCCGAACTGGTGGCAGGGATCTCGAAGACGTGCGGATGCCCCGCTGTGAGCGTCATTTCAGCGGTCAGGCGCAGTTTTGCGCGGATCGGCGCGAAAACGGCGGTCGTGATCACGCCCTACGTGCGCCAGCTCAACGAGCGCGTGAAGAAGAGCGTCGAGGCCGATGGCGTGCGCGTGCTGGACATACAGGGGCTTGGGATCGACGTGAACTTCGAGATCGCTACAGTGGACCCGGCAAGGATCGTGGAATTCGCGGTAACCATTGCGAAGAAGAGCGTGCCGGACGTGGTGTTCCTGTCATGCACCAACTTCAGGGGATTGGACGCCGCCTCAGAGGTCGCCCGCCTGACGGGATTGCCCGTCATGACTTCGAATGGTGCGGCTCTGGAGGCGGCCTTAGAAGCACTGAACAAGTAAAACACCATTACAGCGGAGGAGGGGGATCTGGTGGCTAACCTCAGTGTCAGCTTCTGCGGAGTACCGTTCTCCAACCCCCTGGTGCTCGGCTCAGCGACGCCGAGCTGGGACGGGGAAGGGATGAAGGCCGCGGGTGTTGCGGGGGCGGCGGGCGTGGTCCCGAAGACGATCGGTCCCGTGCAGAGCTGGGCGGCTCACCCGAGGAACGGGCGTCTTTATATCTACAAGGTGGACAAGCGCCCAGTGGGCATGGTGAACATCGAACTGTTCACTACCATGACCCGTGAGCAGTGGCTCAAGAAGGAGTTGAAGATCGCCAAGGAAGGCGGCGCGAGGATTATCGCGAGTGTGCTTGCCATGCCCGATCCCGCCGAGACAACCGATCTCGTCGCGGAGATCGAGGACACCGGGCTGGTTGACGTCCTGGAACTGAACGTATCCTGCCCAATGCCCACCTCCACCGTCGGGATGCACATTGGCAAGGACCCCAGACTGGCGGCGCAGCAGGTTGCGGCGGCCAAGAAATCGGCGAAGGCCCCGCTCTGTATCAAGCTCACCCCGAACGTGTCCGACATGCCACCGATAGCCCTGGCTTGCCGCGACGCAGGGGTGGACGGGATCGTTATCTCGAACTCGATCCGCTCGTTTGCCGGAGTGGACATCAACACGGGGAAGCCCAGGTTGCGGGCTTACGGCGGATACACCGGGCCGGCCATAAAGCCCATCATCCAGAGGCATTTGTCCGAGACGGCCAGGGCCCTGCCGGGATTCCCCCTCATGGCCCTCGGCGGAGTGATGTCCGCGGAGGACATCATCGAGTACACGATGCTGGGAGCCACGCTGGTCCAGACTGTGACCGCGGTCATGTGGAACGGCTACGATGTGATACCTCGCCTGATCAAGGGACTCAACGCCTGGATGGATTCCAAGGGGATAAAGAGCCTCGACGAGATCAGGGGGGTCGCGCTGCCGCACATCGAGCGGATCGAGGTGCTGGCCAACATGCCCCCGATGTTTGCGAAAATCGACGAGTCGAAGTGTACGGGGTGCGGCATCTGCAAGAGGGTCTGCTTCTACCGAGCCATCGAGATCAACGATGGGATCGCAACCGCGGACCGCGGCAAGTGCGACGGGTGCGGGCTCTGCGCCCAGTTCTGCCCCGCATTAGCAGCGACTTTGGAGGAGTGAGAACATGGACGTCGTCGATCTTTCCGGAGCAATAGATATACATGTACACACGCATCCGTGCCTGTTCGACAGGGTGTGCGACGACAAGACCGCGGCCTTCGCTTTCGCGCAGGCGGGGATGGCGGGCTTCATGATCAAGTGCCATCACGAGAGCACGGTCTCGCGCGCGAGAGAGGTCGAGGCCCAGGTACAGGCGCAATTCCCGAATTTCAGGGTCTTCGGAGGGATCGTCCTCAATTACTACGTAGGGGGCATTAATCCGCAGGCTGTGGAAGGTGCTTTGAGGCTGGGAGGCAAGTCAGTGTGGATGCCTACCACCGATGCTGAGAACCATGCCCGGGCACACGGGGGACGCGGGAAATATGACGTCCAGGCGTCTGGTTCCAAGGAGGGTGAGAAGGCTACCGGCGTGACCGTGTTCGACAAGGACGGCAATATCTCCAGTGAGACGAAGGAAGTCCTCAAACTGGTAGCCGACTACGACGTCATCCTGAGCACGAGCCATCTATCACCTGCGGAGATCTTCGCGCTGGTAAAGGCCGCAAAGGATACCGGCGTGAAAAAGGTCCTGATTACGCACCCCTTCTTCAAAGTCCCCGCCCTCAGTGTCCAGCAGTTGTCCGAACTCGTGCATCTGGGTGCAATGGCCGAATTTGGGTATTGTACAGTCTCTCCGATGTGGGCATACGCCTCCCTCGGCGACATAGTTGCGGCGATCAAGACACTCGGCCCGAAGAACTGCGTGGTCATGAGCGATTCCGGCCAGAGGCACAATCCGATGCCTCCCGAGGCCCTTCGAGTGTTCTGCCAGTGCCTCTACGAGAAAGGCCTCTGCAAGCAGGACATCAGGGTTCTCACCTGTGACAATCCAAGGCGGCTGCTCAGTATGAAATAGGGTGAAATACAGAGGAGGATGGCAAATGGGTAAGAGGTTGGTCATGGCTTGTTTGCTCATCGCGCTAGCGGTAACTTCCCTTGCTGGCTGCGGCCAGAAGAGCGCTCCACCCAAGGCCGGCGAGCCCGCGGTCCCTGGGGCTCCCGCTGCTCCTGCGGCGACGTACACACTCAGATTCGGGCACGACCAGATGCAGGAGACGCCCCATCATGAGGCCGCCGTGAAGTTCAAGGAACTCGTGGAATCCCGTTCGGGCGGGAAAGTCAAGGTCGAGTTATACCCGGCGATGCAGCTCGGCAAGGGCCGCGAAATGATCGAGGGTATGCAGGTGGGCTCGGTCCAGGGCGTTGCGCTTCCCACCTCCAATTTCTCCGGGTTCGACATGGCCACGAGCATCCCGGACGTCCCGTTCATTTTCACGTCACCGGCCTACGCGCGAGCGACGATCGACGGCGAACTCGGGAACGCGATCCTGAAGAGACTCTCAAGCCAGGGAATGGTGGGCGCGGCGTGGTGGGAGTCGGGGTTCAAGTGCTTTACCGGTAACTTCCCGATCCGCGGGCCCAAGGACTACAAGGGGAAGAAGATCCGCGTCATGGGCAACCCCCTGCTCATCGCCCAGTATGAAGCCTGGGGGGCCGGCGCTATACCCATCGATTTCGGCGAGCTTTACAACGCGCTGCAGCAGAAAGTCGTCGACGGCCAGGAGAACCCGCTCTCGACCATCGTTAACATGAAGTTCCATGAGGTCCAGAAATATGTGACCCTCTCCAACCACGGCTGGCTCCCGTACATCGTGGCATTCAGCAAGAAGTGGTTGGATACCCTTCCGGCGGATCTTCAGCAAGTGGTAGTGACCGCCGCGAAGGAGGTTAGCGCCTTCGAGAGTGCGGAGATCAGGCGGCTGGAGGCCGAGAAGTACCTGCCCGCCGTCAAGAAGCAGGGCTGCGAAGTCATCGAACTCACGCCGGAGGCCGTCAAGGAGTTCAGGGACTCGGTGGTCCCCGTGTATAAGAAGTTCCGCGACGAGATCCTAAAGGACGACGAAGCCCGGGCGCTGTTCGACAAGTTCGTGGAAGCGAGCAAGAAATAGATAGCGACTGAGGGGGAGGCTGGGCGCTCCCCCTTCAGGCCTTGCTGGAGGTGAGATGCGTGCGGGCAATGGACAAGGTCATGGACTTCATCGAAAAATGGATTCCCATTGTCGGATTGATGTCGATAACTTTTCTGATATTCGTCAATGTCATAGCCCGGTACATCCTGAAGCAATCAATCGTGTGGGCTGAGGAACTCACGACGTATGTCATCATCTGGGCCACGTTCGTGGGTTCGAGTTACTGCGTCAAGCACAACATGCACGTCGGTATCGACGCTCTGGTGATGATCCTGCCCAAACCGCTCAAGAGAGTCGTGGCGGTTTTTGTCCATCTGGCGGGCTTCGCAATCTCCCTGTTGCTGCTTGTGTACGGTGTCAATCTTACTAAGGGAGTCCACGATTCCAAGCAGCTCTCGCCGGCGCTCATGCTTCCAATGTGGTACGCATACCTGGCCCTACCTGTCTCCGGCGCACTCATGACTGTGCGCTTCGTACAGGCCCTAGCTGGCGCCTTGAGGCCGTCACCAGCGGGGCAGATGGTAGGTGATAGGTCATGACAGCTATCCTGTTTCTGACACTCGCTGTTCTCCTGGCCTTATCGGTGCCCATATTCGCCGCGCTGACCGGGGCGTCGTTCGCGGCGGTGGCTCTCTCCGGCTCCGTGCCGCTCGAGGGTATTGTCCAGAGGCTCTTTGCTGGAATCGACAAGTTCTCGTTGATGGCAATACCGTTCTTCATACTGGCCGCCAACGCCATGAACCTTGGAGGCATGTCAAAAAGGATCGTGAACCTGGCCAAGGTGCTCGTCGGGGGGTTCCGCGGCGGCATGGCTCTCACCATGATTCTTGGGTGCATGTTCTTCGGGGCCCTATCGGGGTCCGCCCCGGCGACGGTCATCGCCATCGGCGGAATACTGTACCCTGCCCTTGTTGAAGCAGGATACGGAGAATCGTTCAGCGTTGGCCTGATGGCGTCAGCGTCATCGGTTGCTCTGCTTATACCCCCGAGTGTGACGATGATCGTCTACGGCGCGGCCACCGGCGCCTCAGTAGGCGCGCTGTTCATGGGCGGCTTCGGTGCTGGAATCGCATACGGGGTAATCTTCATGATATACGCCTACTTCTACGCCCGCCGGAAGAACATTCCGCTGGGCGCCAAGCCCACGTTCGCCGCGGTGAAGAAGGCGTTTATGGAAGCAATATGGGCAATGGGCGTCCCGATCATCATCATAGGCGGAATCTACACCGGGATGTTTACCCCCACAGAGGCGGCCGCGGTGTCTGCTGTGTATGGCATTATCGTAGGGGTGTTCATCTACAAGGAACTCGATGTCAAGAACCTTGTCAAGCTCAGCCTGGATTCGAGCATGGCGACCGCCCAGGTAATGATAATGATAGGTGCGGCCCAGGCCCTATCGTGGGTGCTGACCCTCGGCCAGGCGCCACAGTCGCTGAGTGCGTTGATACTCCAGCTGACGAACACGAAGTGGGTCATACTCCTGATGATGAACGTCATCATGCTGATAGCGGGCATGTTCGTGGATGGTACGTCGTTCATCCTCATCCTCGCCCCGCTGTTCTATTCCATTGCGATGAGCTTCGGTATCGATCCCGTCCATCTCGGGATAGTCACGACGGCCAACGGCGCGATCGGTATGTTCACACCGCCGTTTGGCCTCAATCTATTTGTCTCGACAAACGTGGCAAAGGTGTCGTATTCCCGCGTGGTCAAGGGCATATGGCCATTTATCATCCTCAGCCTTGCCGCGCTCGGAGTCATAACGTACCTGCCACAGATATCGATGTGGCTGCCGAACATAGTCTACGGCAAATAGGACGCGTGTGCTTGGGGACCACGTCACCGGACTCACCTCCGGGGGTGGTCCCCTTTTTCTCCTTTGATAGCGGTCCGGGCAGGATTTTTGCCCCGGAGTGGAGCAATTCACCTTAGTCGCGGGCCGGCGGACTGGCCGTGGGGCGGACTATTGCTTGGCGCGCGGCGAGGGGAGTGTGTTCGCTTGGTCACAATTTCCGACATACGGGCCGCCAGGACGAGGATCGACAGGGCGGTGCATCGCACCCCCTTGCTTCACTCGAAGACCCTGAGCGGTATGAGCGGTTTCGATGTGTTCCTGAAGGCGGAGAACCTCCAGAAGGCGGGCGCCTTCAAGGCCAGGGGCGCGTCCAACAAGGTTTTCGGCTTGAGCGAGAGGGAGAGGTCCAGCGGGGTAGTGGCGGCGTCTTCCGGCAACCACGGCCAGGCCGTCGCGTACGCGGCCGCCAGGGTCGGCGCACGCGCGATCATCGTGATGCCCGTGGACGCGCAGAGGGCCAAGGTGGAGGCAGCGAAGTGCTACGGAGCCGAGGTGGTTTTCTGCGGCACTACGGCCACGGAGAGGCTGGAGAGGGCCGAGGAGATATCGCGAGAAACGGGCATGACGCTCGTGCATCCATACGATGATCCTGATGTGATAGCCGGGCAGGGTACGGCCGCCCTGGAGATAATCGAGGACCTGCCGGACGTGGACGCGGTGGTCGCGCCCATCGGTGGCGGCGGGCTGATCTCGGGCACCGCGGTGGCGGTGAAGGAGTCCCGGCCGGGGGTCAAAGTCATAGGGGTTGAGCCGGCCACGAGCAATTGCATGGGCGTTTCCATCGACAGGGGCGAGAGGACCCGCATCACCACGTCGACGGTCGCGGATGGACTGCGATCGAACGAGCCGGGGGTTCTCCCATTCGCCATAGTGCGGAAATACGTCGATTCGCTGGTATTGGTGAGCGAAGACGAGATAGTCGACGCCATGCTTCTCATCATGGAACGGATGAAACTACTTGTCGAACCGTCCGGGGCGGTGAGCGTCGCCGCGGTTCTGGCGGGTAGACTTCCAAGCGGCGTGCGGCGCGTAGCCGCGATAATAAGCGGCGGGAACGTGGACCTGCAGAGGGTGGCGGAGTTGATCGTTTCGCGGAGGGCGTAGATGCTGGGGGACAAAGGGACTTGGGGGACAGGGTTGTCGAGGCCACTAGTTTCTGCTAGCATTGTGTAGGTGGCTGGTGTCTCGGCCACGGCCAAAGGGGGAAGCGTTTGTGCGGGAAATCGGGAAACTTGGTTTCATACTAGCAGTGATATGCGCGGTTGCCGCAGGCAGCCTGGCGTGGGTATACCAGACCACGAGGCCCGTCATAGAGAAAAGGCAGGTAGAGGAGTTCAATACCGCCCTCAAGGCCGTGATACCGGAGGCGGAGGAGTTCAAAGAGACCAAGCGCGACGGCCAGTCGTTCTACGTGGCGAGCAAGGGTGGCAAGGACATCGGCGTCGCGATACCCGTAGAATCCAAGGGATACGGTTCCAGCCCTATCAGCATGGTCGTGGGCGTGGATATGAGCGGCAAGGTCCTGAACGTCGAGGTGCTTAGCCACAGCGAGACCGCAGGCCTCGGTTCGAAGATCACGGGCGAGGAGTTCAGGAAACAATTCGTAGGCAAGGCCCCCGATTCTCCGCTTGTCGTGAAACAGGATATTGACGCTGTTTCGGGCGCCACCATTTCATCCAAGGGCGCGACCGCCGGCGTCAAGAAAGCCTTGGAGGGGTTCGCGAAAACCTTCAAGCAGTAGCGCTTTCGAGCTAGGCTACTGATAAGGGGCCATGATAATATGGCCACGATAGTGGGGCCACGACAGGAGGGCGGCGGGATATCGCCGCCTTTTGGCACACTCGCTTGTAGCCGGAACACCTGCCGTCGCGGGGCCCGGCGCTGCGGGGATATGCGTCGAGACCCGCCACGTGCGCTGGCTGTGCGAGGATTATTCGATGGACGAGGAGGGGCGGCGTTGGAGAAGATAAGCGTCCTCCTGGTTGACGACCATGCCATCGTGAGGGAAGGTACGCGGGAGCTGCTCGAGCGCGAGCCGGACATCGTGGTGGTGGGAGAGGCATCCAACGGTGAGGAGGCCGTGGAACGGGTGAGGCAGGCCACGCCCAAGGTCGTGGTGATGGACATAGCTATGCCGGGCATGAACGGTCTCGAGGCAACCAGGATAATCAAGCAATCGGCTCCGCAGACGGCCGTTCTCGTGTTCAGCGCGTACGACGATGACCCGTACGTGTTCGCGGTCCTCGAAGCCGGCGCGGCCGGCTACCTCCTGAAGAACGCCAGGGGCGTGGAACTCATCCAGGCGATCAGGGCCGTATCATCCGGGGAGTCCGTGTTGCACCCCGCCGTCGCGAAGAAAGTGCTGGCGCGGATGGCGGCCAAGGCCAAGCCGGGCGAACCCGAGCAAGAACCGAAGGACGTGCTGAGCGAGCGCGAGACGGAGGTGCTGGGACTCGCCGCGCGCGGCATGAGCAATAAGGAGATAGCGGGGGCGCTGCGAATCAGCCCGCGCACGGTGCAGGTCCACCTGGGGAACATATTTTCCAAACTGCAGGTCGGCTCGCGCACTGAGGCGGTCATT
>JAHDPS010000241.1 GCA_018434225.1 Bacillota bacterium | reverse complement strand
CATAGGGGTCGGGGGGTTACAAGGCGACCGAACGCTGCCTGCGGGCCTCATACAGCATCGCTGTCAGGGCCATAGCGACATTGAGGGATTCGGCCATACCATGAATTGGCACGGCGATGGGGGTTCCTCGCTCCTTCAGCGCCTCGGATACGCCGGCGGCCTCGTTTCCGACAACGATGGCCGCGAGCCCCGATAGATCCGCCAAGTGCACGGGGATACTCGCCTTCGCGTCCCCGTAGAATAGCCTGAACCCGGCGGCGATGAGGCTGTCGGCGACTGCCGGGGCGTCCTTCACCTCCAAGCACGGGAGGTGGAATACTGAACCCATGCTGGCCCTGAGCACCTTGGGATTATACGGATCGGCCGAGGGCGCGCCGAAAAGCACGCAAGTAGCGCCGAACGCGTCTCCAGAGCGGACGATGGCGCCCGCGTTCCCGGGGTCCTGTATTCCGTCCATCAACACCACGAGGGCGTCCCCCGACGCTCGCGCCCCGGCGATCACATCGCGGAGGGTCGCGTCCTCTCGATTATCCGGAATGTCGATCGCCGCCAGTATGCCCTGAGGGGTCTCCGTCTGGGACATGCCCTTGAATATTCGATGGGTCGCCGTCCACACGTCGATTCCTCGCTCGCGAAGCAGATCCACCAGTTCGGTCACCCTGGCCGAGCCGATGGATTCCTCATCGCGCGCCGCGGTGACAAACGAGGCCCCCGAATCCAGGGCCTCTTTGACGAGCGTAATCCCTTCGACGAGGGTCATCCCCGCGCGCCGCCTCGCGGCGGCTCCGGACAACCCGCGCAACAGCTTGACCCTATCGTTGGCCGGACTCGTGATCGTCAGCGCGCCCGCCCCCGTCTCGACGGTAGGGCCCGGAGTCGTCGAGCGTGTCCGCCGTTCACTTGTCATGATGTCGCCGCTTCCAGGTCCCTGAGCTTCTCGTTCTTGCCCACCATGACCACCGTGTCGCCTTCCTTTATCCGATCGTTCCTGTTCGGCGTCAGGTTGATCTCCTTCCCCCGCCTGATCGCGATCACGTTGATCTGGTATTTGTTCCGGAGATCCAGCTCCTGGAGGCTCTTCCCGATGAACGGTTTCGAGGCCGTCAACTCGACGATGCTGTACTCGGGCGACAGCTCGATCATGTCCAGGATATTGATGGACGAAAGGTTGTGGGCGACTCTCACGCCCATCTCGCGTTCGGGGTACACCACGCGATCGGCCCCGATTTTGAAGAGCACCTTGCCGTGGGATTCATTCGAGGCCTTCGCCACTACCTCCCTGACCCCCATCTCCTTGAGGATGAGAGTCACAAGTATGCTGGCCTGCAGATCGCCGATCGCCACGATGACCACATCGAAGTTCCTCAAACCAAGGGACTTGAGGCTCTGCTCGTCTGTGGCGTCGCACTGGACGGCCTTTGTCGTGAAGCCCGAGGCGATACTGACGTCGTGTTCGTCTTTGTCGATGCCGAGGACGTTGTGGCCGAGCGAGTACAGGCTTCCGGCCACAGCCTGGCCGAACCTCCCCAACCCGATAACAGCGTATTCGCCCATCGTAATTCCCTCCGAAACAGCCCGACGTAAGAATTCCCGCGTAGTTAGGATTCTACCCCACGAGCAGCCTATCCTCCGGCAACCTCACGGGGGCTGCGTGGATCCTCTGCGCGAGGGCCATCCCCAGGGTTAAGGGGCCCACCCTGCCGGCGAACATCGTCATCATTATGAACACCTTGCCCGCCGTAGTCAAATTGGGCGTTATGCCCATGGAAAGGCCGACCGTGCCGAAAGCGGAGGTAGTCTCGAACAATACCTCGACCAGCAGCCTCTTCTCAGTGATGGTCAGGAGTATCGTGGTGAGGATGACCAGGCCGAGCGATAGTATCGTTATAGCGAGACTGCGGTCGACGATATCCCTCGCCAGTCTCTTGTCACCGTACTCGACGTCCTGCTTCCCCTCCAGTATTGACTTGACTGTGGCCAGGATGGTCGCGAATGTCGTCGTCTTTATTCCGCCGCCGGTTCCGCCGGGGGACGCGCCGATAAACATGAGTATCAAGGTGATCAGGAGTCCGGGAATGGTCATCTTCCCCACGGGTAGGGTGTTGAACCCCGCAGTCCTAGGCGTGACGGCGTGGAAATATGCCGCAAACAGCCTGGCGTGGGCGGGCAGAGGCTGGAGAGTGTCTGGATTGGAGTACTCGAAAAGGTAGAGCAACGCAGTGCCGAACACTATGAGTGACGCTGTGACTTTCAGGGCCGTCCTCGTATGCAACGACAGCCTGCCCTTCCGACCGAGACCGTTCTCGTGCAGGTCCGTGATTACGGTGAAGCCGATGCCCCCGATGATGATCAGGGAGGTAATGGCCAGATTCACCGTGAAATCACCGACGTAGGTGACGAGACTCACCCCGAATAGGTCGAACCCGGCGTTGCAGAAGGCGGATACGGCATGGTACACACCGAAGTACACCGCCTTGACGGGACTCATGTCCGACGCGAAACGAATGGCCAGGATCACGGCTCCGATGCCCTCAGTGGCGAGCGTGACGAGCAGAATAGCCCTGGTGAGACGCACCAGTCCGCCCATGCGCGACAGTCCCGTCGCTTCCTGGATGATCAGTCTTTCGCGAAGAGATATCCGCTTGCCGATCAGCAAGGCAAACAGCGTGGACATGGTCATGATCCCAAGGCCGCCTATTTGTATTAGTAAAATAGTCACTACCTGTCCGAGAAGACTCCAGTGACTCCCAGTATCTACCACCACGAGACCTGTCACGCAAACGGCAGACGTGGCTGTGAACAGGGCGTCCACATAGTGCGTCACCTTCCCGGCGGCGGTCGACTGCGGGATCATGAGCAGGAGACTCCCGGCAAATATGACGCCGGCGAATCCCAGCGTCAGAACCTGAGCGGGAGTCAGGTTGATACTCCATCGAGGGCTATTGTTGGACCCATTCATCAGCATATGCGAAATACTCCCCTAAACACAAGAGAGTTGTGGCGAGAAGCACAACTCCGGACTGCCAACGCACATGATCGTATTGTCACTCCACGATTTGTCAACCCATGATTCTAACCTGGATGTCTCAAGCGCCGCACTGCGGCGGCAGGCCCGATCACCACGAGAATATCCCCGGCATCGATCCTTCGATCCGCCTGCGGAGCCAGGTCAATCGCGCCGTCCTTTTTGACCGCGACGACATTGACTCCGTGAATCTGCCTCAACCGGAGCTGGCCCAGTGTCTTCCCCGCCATATCGCCGGCAAGCATCTCCACAATGCGGCAATCAGGCCCCAGATCCATTGAATCGAGGATATTCTCGCTCACGATCCCCTCCGCGATCTTAACCGCGGCCTCCTTCTCGGGAAACACGACGACATCCGCGCCCACTTTGAGAAGTATCCTCCTGTGCAGGTCGCTGAATGCCTTTACAAGCACCTTCTTTACCCCAAGTTCCTTGAGATTCAGGGTTATCAGCACGCTGGACTCCAGGTTAGTTCCCACGCTTACAATGGCGCTTTCGAACGTCCTGGCCCCCAGGCCCCGCAGCACTTCGATATCGGTCGCGTCGCCGGTGACTACGCGCTCGAGATCGTCGCTCAATGCCTGGATTTTCAAGGAATCGCTGTCTATCCCCAGCACCCTGCTGCCACCCCTGACGAGCGCCATGGCCACTTCGCTACCGAAGCGACCGAGGCCCACAACCAGGTACTGCCTCACGCTTTTAGATTCTCCTTCGCCACCTCAACGAGTCTACCGAACGCCCCACTGTCCTTCACGGCGAGATCTGCCAGCATCTTCCTGTTAATGTCCACGCCCGCCCTACGGAGGCCGTTCATCATCCTACTGTATGTCAGGCCCTCGTTCCTGGCGGCGGCGTTGATTCTGGCTATCCATAACCTGCGAAACTCCCTCTTCTTCGCCCGCCTGTCCCTCAAAGCGTATGATAGCGCCTTCATAACAGTCTCATTTGCCATGCGGAAGACCTTGGACTTCCTGCCCCAATACCCCTTGGCGAGTTTCAACGTCTTCTTATGGCGCCGCCGGGTCGTGACGCCGGTCTTGACGCGAGCCATACAAACCTACCTCCCGTGATTATCTATAGGGCAGAAGCCTGCGCGCCCTTTCAGTGTCCTGCTTGGAAGCAATCGTGGCGGTGCGCAACGATCGCTTCCGCTTGCTGCTCTTTACCTCGAGCTTATGGGTCTTCCCGGCCTTCATCCGGCGGACCTTGCCCGATCCTGTAAATCCTATCCGCTTAGCGGCGCCCCGGTGTGTTTTTATCTTTGGCACAGGTGTTACCCCCTTCCTAGTTGCTCGGCTTCGGCGCGATTATCATGATCATGTTCCTTCCCTCGATCCTGGGGACCCGCTCGACGAGACCGAACTCGGCCACTTGCTGCGCGAGTCTTTCCAGCACTTGCCGCCCCAGATCCGCATGAACGATCTCACGCCCGCGAAAGGTAATCGTGGCCTTTACCTTGTCACCTTCCTGCAGGAACCTCGCCGCGCTTTTCCACTTCACCTCGAAATCGTGTTCCTCGATGGTCGGCCTCATCTTGACTTCCTTGATGTCGACAACCTTCTGCTTCTTCCTGGCCTCCTTGGCCCTCTTGGACTGCTCGTACTTGAACTTTCCGTAGTCCATGATGCGACAGACCGGAGGCCTGGCCGTTGGGGCGACTTCCACGAGATCGAGCCCCTTCTCGGAAGCAATCCTGAATGCATCCCTGAATTGCAGGATCCCCAGCTGCTCCCCGTCATCGGAGACCACTCTGACTTCTCGGGCCCGGATCGCTTCATTCATCCGAAGGTCCTTAGATATGCTGCTGCACCCCCTATTTGTAATAATAACCAAAAAGACGGGCATTCCACCCGCCTTCTGTTGCCGATCTGTATCGCGCAACCTTACGAGCAACCGGCTGTAAGGTGAGAAGCGGATGGCTTCTACTTTAGTCCGACTGGTCAGTCCTGGACTGCCTAAGTATACCACGCGGCACACATGCGGTCAACGCGCGTCGCGAGACCGCGCCGCGCGAGACCGCTTGAATCGGTCCGCGTCACAGCAGCTCTGTCCATTGCTCCATTGGACCGCCTGGTGTGTGGAAAATCCGCATACTCGACCGCCGAGTACCCGTAAAATACTGACACTCCGGTGCGCGACCCCCTTTCTACCGTTGCCTCCGAGCCAACCTGTAGGCAGATCCGACACTACCGAGCGCCGTCGAGACAGATCCGTCGTCCTAACCGTCGGTGAATCCGGACGGTCGGTGAACTGGGGCGTACGCGAAAGGGAACCGGGCGTCTCAACGCGCCGGTTCCCCGCATCCATGATCCCTCGCCGGATCCCTATTTGCCCCTACCCTCGATGTAGGCGTCCTGGAAATAGAGGAGTCCGAGAACGTTTCTCCTCCAACCCTTGACGTATTCCGCCATCATCATGGGATAGACCCTGTGGAACACCGGCAGTATCCTCATCTCTCCTATGAGTATGTCTTCCGCCTTGTGCATGGCTTCAAGCGATTTCTTGGGGTCTTGCTCCACCTTGGACTCCCGTATCGCCTTGTCATACTGGGCGCTCGCCCAGTTCGTCATGTTCGACGGATTCCCCGTAACGAATATTTCGAGGAAGGTCATCGGATGCGCGTAATCGCCTGACCAACCCATCTGCGCGACGGCATAGTCGTATTTCTTGACCTCCTCGAAGTACACTTTCCACTCCGACGTCTTGAGTTCGAGATCGATGTTCAGGTTCTTCTTCCACATCTGCTGCATGGCTTCGGAAACCTTCTTATAATCCGGATTCGTACTATACTTCAGCGTCAGCTTGGGGAAGCCCTTGCCGTCTGGATAACCCGCCTCCGCGAGCAGTTTCTTCGCTTCCGCGACATTGGCCGTATCCGTCTGCCCATAGGTCGTGCCTGCTTCCCTGAAGTCCTGCCCCTCCAGACTCAGACCGTAGGGAACGATCGCAAACGCGGGCTTCTGCCCCGCCTGCAGCACGTTCTCAACGATCTCCTTTCTGTCCAGTGCGAGCGATAGCGCCTTCCTCACCCTCACGTCATTCAGCGGCTTCACCTTGTTGTTCAACAGGTAGTAGCACGTGCTGACACAGGGCATAACATGGAACCTCGGATCCGACTTGAGCCTCGGAATCTCCGAAGTCGGCACATTGTGAATGCCGTCCACACTCCCCGCTTCCATCGCAGTCAGCCCGGTGGCTGTTTCGGGAATATAGCTGAACTTGATCTCTTCGAGCCTGACCTTGTCCTTTCCCCAATAGTGCTCGTTCTTGACCATCGTTATCGATTCGCCGAACTTCATCTCCTTGATCTTGAACGGGCCGTTACTGATGAACGTCGCCGCGTTTCTGGCCCAACCCTCGGGATCCTTTTCGACTACATCCTTCTTAACGGGGAAATAGCAGGTGCACGAGAGAATCTGCAGCATGAACGATATCGGGGTTTCAAGCGTGATTTTCAGGGTCCTATCGTCGACGGCCTTTACTCCCAAATCCTCTTCCTTCGCCAGGCCCTTGTAACGTTTCTCGCCGTTCTTGATGTATGGATAAGCCATGAAGGAGAACTCGGATGCCACCTTGGGATCCATGACCCTCTTGAACGAATACTCGAAGTCCTTCGCAGTGAGGGGGCTCCCATCGCTCCACTTCGCATCCCTGAGGTGGAAAGTGTATACGACACCGTCCTTGCTGATTTCCCAGGATGTCGCCACTCCGGGTTGGGGCTGGTTGTTATCGTCCATCCGGATCAAGCCCTCGAAAACGTTCGTAAGAATCGGCCCTGAATAGGTTTCGGACGTAATAGTCGGATCCAACTTAGAGGCCTCATCATTCAGCACGTAGTTGATCTTCTGTGTGTCGGCTTTGGGCTGTTCCGGCTGAGGCGCCGGAGCGGGTTCCGCCTTTGACGGCTCCGTCTTCTGTGGAGCCGCCTGGCCGCATCCAGCCAGTACAGCAATTATCAGGATACCGGCAACTAGAAACCTTCCCAATCCCCTTACCATTGTCTTGCCTCCCCCACGCTTGGTTAGTATTGAAAATCTAAGCAGCCGTCCTTCCGTGCTTCCTAGATTCTCAACCCGCTGAATACTGCCTATAACAAATGGCACGCTGCCATATGACCATTCCCGATGTCCTTGAGATCGGGTTCTATTTCTTTGCATTCCTTCATTGCATAAGTGCATCTCGTTACGAAATGACAGCCTGAAGGCGGGTTCATTGGACTGGGGATCTCACCCTCCAATAAGACCCCTTCCTTTTGCGCGGAAATCCTCGGATCCGGAATAGGTATTACAGATAACAAAGCCCTAGTATATGGATGCGCCGGATGTTTATAAATCTCCTCGCTGCCTGCCAACTCGACGAGTTTCCCCAGGTACATCACTCCCATCCTTTTCGAAATATGCTTGACCATCGACAGATCATGAGCTATGAACAAGTACGTCAGTCCACTTTCCTCCTGCAAATCCTGCAACATATTAACGATCTGCGCCTGTATCGAAACGTCCAGGGCGGAAATGGGCTCGTCGCAAATGATGAATTCCGGGTTCACCGCCAACGCCCGCGCGATACCGATCCTCTGCCTTTGCCCTCCGCTGAATTCGTGGGGATAACGGCTGCTGTGTTCCTGTTTCAAGCCCACTTTGTTGAGAAGGCTGTTAATGACATCCCTCCTTTCCCGCGGAGGACAGATGTCGTGAACGCGCAAAGGCTCTCCTATGATGTCGCTCACCGTCATCCTGCAGTTCAGAGACGCATACGGGTCTTGAAACACCATCTGGATCCTCTTCCGGTACGGCTTGAGCCCGCCTTCTCTCAGGTGTCCGATGCTCTTGCCGTCAAACACTACCTCCCCGGCCGTCAAGTCATACAGTCTGATTATGGTCCTCGCAGCCGTTGACTTCCCGCAACCCGACTCCCCCACTAATCCAAGAGTCTCGCCCCTTTTTATGGTGAAGCTGATGTCGTCCACTGCCTTCACGAAGAGGGTTTCCCTCGCGAATATGCTGCTTCGAACAGGAAAATATTTCTTGATATTTCTTACTTCCAATATAGTATCATTATTCACGACACATTCCACTCTTTCATCAAATCGCTCTTGGGCGCCCCTTCGTGCAGAAGCCAACACATAGACCTGTGTGTTTCATTCAAGTATCCGTACTCCGGGCACGCCTTCGCGCATATTCGCATCGCGTAACCGCATCTAGAGACAAAAGGACATCCCTTGGGCGGATTGATCAGGTTGGGTGGAGAACCCTTGATCGAGAAAAGCCTGCCGGAGTCCTGGTCCAGCCTAGGTACGGATTTCAACAATCCCATAGTGTATGGATGAGCCGTTCTGTAGAAAATGTCCTCCGAGGTACCCTCTTCCATGATCATCCCACCGTACATGACTACGATCCGAGAACAAATATCCGCGACCACGCCCAAATCGTGTGTAATAAGGATAATGGCTGTATTCAGCTCGGATTTAAGCTTCTTCATGAGCCTTAAGATCTGCGCCTGAATCGTCACGTCGAGCGCCGTTGTGGGTTCATCCGCTATGAGCAAATCCGGGTTGCAGGATAGAGCCATGGCTATCATCGCCCTCTGCCTCATTCCTCCACTGAACTCAAACGGATAGCTCCCCAGCCGCTTTTCCGGAGATGGTATTCTCACTAGCCTCAACAATTCTACGGCCCTTTCCCTTGCCTTCCTGGCGCTCAGGTGCTGATGTTCCCTAATTGTTTCCATTATCTGTTCCCCAACCGGTATCACGGGATTGAGCGACGTCATGGGGTCCTGGAAAAT
>JAHDPS010000194.1 GCA_018434225.1 Bacillota bacterium | reverse complement strand
GGTGGGGTTCGGTGACCGATACACAGCCCATATTACCATGGCGCAAGCGGCCGAGCGGCATGTCTCTTGCAATGACATGCTGGGCGGAATAGATTCTGTCCGGCACCTGCAACCCCAATGGGCATCAGGTTCCCGGCAAAAGCGGCGGTAATTCAATATCGATATGGGAGGGTTTGCAGTGCGAGTGAAACCATGGGCAGGCGTCAAAGGTGAAGTGCCCGGGCCGAAGAGCGTGCAGTTACTGGCACTGAGGGAAAAGTACGTAACCGCGGGCGTGTCGTCAGTCACCAAGCTGTTCGCAAAGAGGGCGTCGGGGGCCGTAGTAGTAGACGTCGATGACAACGAATTCATCGACTTCGCAGGGGGCATCGGTGTGTTGAACGCGGGGAGCTGCCCGCCCGCGGTAGTCAAGGCAATCAAGGAGCAATCCGAGCAGTTTCTGCACACCTGTTTCCAGGTGATCCAGTACGAGAATTACATCAGGGTCGCCGAGAAGATGTGTAAATTGGTTCCCGGCGATCATCCCAAGAAAGCCCTGCTGTTGAGCACCGGAGCCGAAGCGGTGGAAAACGGGGTCAAGATAGCGAGAAAAGCGACGGGGCGACCAGCCGTTGTGGCGCTTCAGAATTCGTTCCACGGCAGGACGTTGCTCACCATGACCCTCACGAGCAAGGCCAAGCCCTACAAATACGGCTTCGGACCGTTGGCGCCGGAGATATACCGGGCCCCGAGCCCTTACTGCTACCGGTGCCCGACGGGGGAGGCGTATCCGGGCTGCTCGATGGGATGCGCTAAACAGATGGCCCGGCTCGTTGAGCATGAGATATCCCCCGACAAGGTGGCCGCCATTATAGTTGAGCCGGTACAGGGCGAAGGCGGATTCATAATCTGCCCCGACGAGTACCTGAGGTTTGTGAGGGCGTTCTGCGATAAGCACGGCATACTCATGATCGCCGATGAGGTGCAATCGGGGTGGGCCCGCACCGGCAAGCTGTTCGCTGTCGAACACGCCGGCGTGGTGCCGGATATCCTCGTCACCGCGAAGTCCGTGGCCGCCGGGATGCCCCTGTCGGTCGTTGTGGGCAGGGCGGACATCATGGATTCGGTGCACACGGGCGGTCTAGGGGGGACTTACGGCGGAAACCCGGTCGCCTGCGCGGCTGCGCTTCAGGTGATGGAGATGATCGAGCGCGAGGAGTTCATTGCCAGGTCGGCCGAGGTTGGGAAGGTTATGATACAACGGCTCGAGGCCATGAAGGGAAAATACGCTCTAATTGGAGACGTACGTGGCAGGGGTGCGATGGTTGCCATTGAGATTGTCAAGGATAGGAGCACCAAGGAGCCGGCGCCGGAAGAGACCCTCAGGATTATGGAACTCTGCCTGAAAGCCGGGCTCATCATAATGAAGGCCGGCGAATCGGGGAACGTGATTCGCTTCCTCGTGCCCCTCGTTGTGACAGACGAGCAGCTGGAGCAGGGACTCGACATCCTGGAGAAGGCGGTAGGGGCCGTATCCTCAAGCGCCGTATCCTGACGGCCGGATAACGGGAGGGTCTATGGTGGGGCGGGCTTACACCGGCAGGATCCTGCGAGTCGAACTCAATTCGGGCGACGTTTCGGTTGAGGAACGTAGCGACGCGTTCTACAGGATGTATCTTGGAGGGAAGGGAATCGCCGGGAGGCATCTCCTCCGGGAAATACCCAATAACGCCGATCCTCTGGGCCCGGAAAACGCGCTCGTGTTCGCCACCGGAGTATTGGCCGGAACCAACCTGCCCGGATTCTCAAGGGTGGTGGTCGCCGCTAAGTCACCGTTAACCGGGGGTTACGGTGAAAGCGAGGTGGGCGGCAGTTGGGGCGCGGAACTGAAACGCGCAGGCTACGACGCGGTAGTCATCACTGGACGCAGTTACAAGCCGGTCTACCTGGAAATAACGCGGGAATCAGCCGCTCTCCGCGACGCCTCTCACCTGTGGGGACTGACCACGAGCCGATGTGAGGCCGTACTTGCCGAGGGATTCCCCAGGAAGCCCGCCGTCATGTGTATCGGCCCGGCCGGCGAGCGTCTTGTAAGGTATGCATGCATCATGCAGGGCGATAGAAACGCGGCGGGCCGGGGCGGGCTCGGCGCCGTGATGGGTTCAAAGAACCTCAAGGCCGTAGTGGCTCTCGGAAGCCGCCGCGTGGATCTTCACGACGCCGAGTCGCTGACTCGAATCGCCAGGTGGTTTGCAGAAAACTACCCGAAGAATCCTCCATCTATCGCCCTTCACGATACGGGCACCGCCGGGCTGGTGCCCGGCCTGCAGGCGGCGGCCATGCTCCCCACCAGGAATTTCTCTCGGGGTCGATTCGACGGGGCCGAGTCCATCGGCCGCCTGGGCGGGGACTGGGTGTACGAGGTCAAACGGAGGGGATGTTTCGCCTGTCCCATCAGGTGTAAGAGGACATTCGTGATACCGGACGGCCTCGTCCCATCCATCGACGGTCTGGCCGCTTGCCCCGAATACGAGACGGTGGCGGCGTTTGGCTCCAACATGTGCGTGGACGATCCCTCCGTCATCCTCAGCGCCAACACCTTCTGCAACGAAATGGGCCTGGACACTATCTCGGCCGGAGTGACCATGTCGTTCATCATGGAGTGCGTTGAAAGCGGGATCCTGAAAGACGAAACCCTCAACGCTCTGGGCGTCAAGTTCGGCAACGCTGCCTGCGTGCTGCCGTTGCTCCATCTGATAGTCGAAAGGCGGGGAATCGGTGACCTGCTCGCGGAGGGCAGCCTTCGAGCCTCTCAAAAGATAGGGGGCGGGAGCGAGGCATTCGCGATACACGTCAAGGGGCAGGAACTCCCGATGCACGACCCGCGGGGCAAGGTTGGGGTAGGCCTTGGCTACGCGGTCGCGGACCACGGCGCGGACCACATGACGGCCGCTCACGACGCAGTATTCGCCAAGGCGGATGGGTACGGGCCGAAGACCTGCGGGCCGCTGGGGCTCACGGGGGCGGTTTCACCGCTCAGCCTGGGCCATGAAAAGGTGAGGCTGTACATGTACCTGCAGATGTGGTGGGATGCGCTCAAGTGTCTCGGGGCCTGCTTTTTTTGCGTCGCGCCGAGGGGCCTCTTGCCCGTGAACATGGTCGTGGACGCGGTCCGCGCCGCCACCGGTTGGGATTACAGCCTGTGGGAGGCCATGAAGGCGGGGGATCGGGCCGGATGCATGGCCAGGGCGTTCAATACCCTGCACGGCCACGGCGCCGAGCGAGACCGACTCCCCTCTAGGCTCTTCTCGTCGAGCGGCGACGATGGTTATGCCGGTATCGACCCGGACGAGTTCGACGCGGCCGTCCACCTGTACTACGAGATGAGGGGATGGGACCGCACAAGCGGTGTCCCCGGGGGAGCCCGCCTGCATGAACTGGGCCTCGACTGGGTGGCCGAGGGGCTTGATGCTCGGTGAAAGCGATAGTTGAGTTGATGGGCGGCCTGCACGCGCTCGAACGCTCGGGCCGCCGCAGTATTGAAGTGACCATCTATGGGACTCGCGTGGACGCTTTGCTGGAAGAGGCGGGGATCCCCCGCGGGAGCGCGGGCATCATCGTCGTGGGCGGGAAGATGGTCGAAGTCGATTATGAGATCCTCGACGGCGTCCTGATCCTGGTGTACCCGCCGCTGGACGGCGGTTGAAGTACGCGCCGCGCGCCGGGTGGACGCGGCGGATGCGCGGTTACCATGTTCGGGGAGGTATTCGAGTGGCGCCCGATCTCACAGATAGGATCCGTTGCCGGCAAATCAGGCGTAAGGTCGTACCTGCGGACGAGGCAGCGCGCCTCATCACGAACGGTATGGTCGTCGGCGCCAGCGGTTTCACCCCGGCGGGCTACCCAAAAGCCGTGCCCCTCGCTATGGCGAAAAGGGTGGAGCTTACGGGCGAGAGGCCCGTCATCGACCTTCTGACGGGGGCCTCGGTGGGCGATGAACTGGATGGGGCACTGGTCAGGGCGGGGATACTGCGCAAGCGATTGCCATATCAGACCAACACGTTTATCAGGCAAGCCATAAACGACGGCCGGGTCCTGTTTGTCGACGATCACCTCAGCCAGGTGTCTCAGCGCTGTAGGTGCGGCCATTACGGCGACATCGACGTGGCGCTCGTCGAAGCGGCGATGATAGACGAGGAAGGGGGCATCGTTCCCACCACGTCGGTCGGGAACTCACCTTCCTTCGTCCGCCAAGCCAAGAAGGTCATCGTGGAGATAAACTTGAGCCAGCCTTTGGACCTGGTAGGGATACACGACATCTACACACCCGGCGACCCGCCCGACAGGCGGGCGATTCCGATTCTCAGCACGGGGGACAGGATCGGATCCCCGTATATATCGTGCGATCCCGATAAGATCGCCGCGGTGGTGGTTACGGACATACCCGACGGGGTGCGCCCCCTGGCTCCGGTGGATGACTCCGCTCGAAGGATGGCCTCCCACCTGATAGAGTTCCTCCGGCACGAGGTGAAAAAGTCGAGGCTTCCGGAGAACCTGTTACCCCTCCAATCGGGGGTTGGCAACGTGGCCAACGCCGTGCTCGCCGGCCTTTTGGATTCGGGATTCGAGGGCATGACGTTCTACTCGGAGGTCATACAGGATTCGGCCCTGGACCTGCTGGATGCGGGCAAATTCACCGTAGCCTCCGCCACCTCGCTGTCCCCGTCGCCGGAGCGACTGCCGGTCATGTACGCGAACATGAGGGATTATAGAGGAAGGTTGATCCTGAGACCGCAGGAGATCACAAACAGCCCCGAGGTTATACACCGGCTGGGGCTGATCGCCATGAACACCGCCATAGAACTCGACATATACGGAAATGTCAACTCCACCAACATCATGGGATCGACCATGATGAACGGAATCGGCGGCTCGGGCGACTTCTCCCGGAACGCTTACCTGACGATATTCTTCGCACCGTCCACGGCCAAGGGCGGCTCGATATCCACAGTGGTCCCGATGGTTTCCCACGTGGATCACACGGAGCACGAGGTCAACATCGTCATCACCGAACAGGGCCTGGCGGACCTGCGGGGGCGCTCGCCCAGGGAGCGAGCGGCCGCGATAATCGAAAACTGCGCGCATCCCGAGTACAGGACCATGCTCCAGGATTATTTCAGCCGCGCCGAGCGCTCCGGAGGCCATACCCCCCACTTGCTGAAAGAGGCTCTATCCTGGCATCTCAGATATATCGAGACTGGCACGATGAGACCCGCCCAGGCGTTATGCGCGGTCCCTGAGCCGCGATAGAAAGGGACGGAGCTTTGGGTCGTCCTTCAGGTGGTCTGCCCAGACAGTCGCACCGGATTTCAGGAGCGCGGCTGTCTGGACGCACCGGCGCACGAGACTCCCCGCCGCGCGCATTGAGATGAGCGCGTCCCGTTCCCCGCTCCCTTCGCACATGTCCCTGAAAGAGTCTTTCCCCATGTCGCCGCCGGTCCAGGCCGCCGCGGCGATGTACGACTCCGGCCGGTCGCCCGCCACGGGCACCGAGCCGAGCAGCACCGCATGTTGCATGATCGCCGCCGCCGTGAGCTCCTGTCCCCCGAAAAGGTGGCACCCCTGGACCAGGGTCCCGATGACCTTGAGCGGCCTGCCGGAGGGAACGCCATAGTATGCGGAAAGGCTCTGGCCGAGCCGATCGAAGAAGGCCTTGAGCTGTGCGGGGATCCCGACGTGGTAGACGGGCACAGAGTATATGATTGCGTCGTTTTCGACCCACAGTTCCCTGAGCGCCGCGAAATCATCTCCGATAACGCAGTCCCCATCGTGGTTGCGGCAATGATGGCAGGAGACACAGGGCAGAAAGCGCTTGCCCGCGAAATCGTATTCCGTGAATCGAACATCCCACGGGAATTCGCCCGCGCGCGCGACCGCCTCCCTCAAGAAATACAAGCTATTCCCCTTTCGGGGACTCGCCGATATCCCGAGCACTCTGATTTCCAAGTCCCTTCCCTCCCGGAACACCTATTACGGAAGACGGGCTGAGGGGCATCCCGCCCCTCAGCCACATCCGGTCTTACAGAGGTGGACACATTGCGTCCGATCCCGATCTACTGCTCCCTGAACATGAGGTAGTCAATGGTCGGTATGGCCGATATAATCACAAACACCAGTATGGCTATAGCCATAGAACTCACCTCTCCCCGTTTCAGAATGTCCTGAGCCGCTCGGCGCGGAATACCTCCACGGCTCCACGCATCGTTTCGACAATGGCGGCGTTCACGCTCGCCGGTATACCGTCGACGTACTCGCGGGCCATCCCCGAACCCCCGTCAATCGAGTTCAGCGGCACGGTGGCCCTGATCAGGTTGATCTCGGCTTCGGGGGTGTGGAGCAGATCCCGCCTCCCCGTTATGAGCGACAACGCCGCGCAGATCGCGTACGCCCCAATGTTGGACGTACACGCGGGAAACAGGATCTTCGTCGCCATGGAGGTCACGATCCCCTCCTTGCGCGGGCACAGGCACTCGACGCCGAACGGGACGATCCTCCGGGCGGCCTCGAATATCTTCCCGAACCCGATCTCGTTGCCCCCGTCGCCGAGCCCGATGGTCAGCTTGCCGGCCCCATTCATCCCATCAAGGAAGCCCATCAGGGGCGAATCGCAGCCCGACCTGTCGGTGCCCGTCACGAGGTGATACGCGCCCTCCCTGGTGGCGCCCGTCTTCTCGATGAAGACAGCCGCGTCGAACCCGTCCGCGAGCGAGGTGTTGAAGGACTCGTCCTCCCGCGACAGCGCCACGCACCGGTGGCCGGTGCCAATCACGTCGGCCAGCCCCTCAATGACCCCTGTCACCTCGCGTTCCACGAGGTACGTGACATTAGCGCCGTGGAGTTCCAGGGACTTGCCGAGGACGACGGCCCCTAGCGGCCCGTCGCTCTCCCCATCCGGGAAGTACTTTGGGTCGAACAGGCCCGTCACGACGGCCACGTTGCCTCCCCGGCGGCAGACCTGATCGAGTTCCCTCGCGCATACCAGCGATAGCGGCGGGCCGCCCGCGCGCGCGGCATCGTAAAGCGGGGCTATCACCCCCCGGGGCAGACCCTCTCCCCTCAACTCGAGGGTTGCGACTCGATCGATGTTATTGCACACTTGCTCCATTCGGAATCATCTCCGTGCGCCTTTGTTCAGTGCTCGTTCAGCAGCGCGCCAAAGCCTTCGATCTTCCTTTTAATCCCGGCCATCCGGAGCATCTGCCATAGGGTGGCCTGATTGCTCGAGATTACTGGTATACCCAGGTCTTGCTCCAGGTCGTCGATTATATCGACTGTGGGCATGCCCGTGCAGCTCAAGAACAGGCCCTCCGCCCCGGAAACCACGGCTTTCCTTGCAAGACCGTACACCTTCCCCGCAGGGAGGGCGATGATATCCGGACCGTTGATTATGCCCAGGCCCGCGATTGATGGCACCTGGAACCCGTGCCCCTCGAGAAACGACTTCACCCCGGCGTTCAGCCAATCCTCATAGGGGGTAGCGACGGCCACCTTGCGGACATTAAGCGCATTCAACGCCTCAATGACAGCCGAGGAGGTGGTCGTCGCTTTCACGCCCGTGACACCGGTGATCTTTTGAATGATCTGCCGATCATACCCCATTCCCTTGATGAGGCTGCCCGATGTACACCCGAACGCGATGACACTGGGCTCGATGTGAGCGAGCAATTCGACTGCTTCCTCGACCCTGTCGTACAGGCCCATGATCTGCTCTTCGGTGTCGGCCTTCAACCACATCCGGGCGAAGTGCGCCGTCACGCCCTCCGGGCACATCATCCCGAACTCGGGCTCCATCACAGCGTTCGCCGAGGGAACGGCTACACCCAGGCGAGTCTTCCAACTATACACCCATCGTCACCCCTCAAAAGAATCTCTTGAGATCCTCCTCCGGGATTGGCTTGGTGGCGAGGCTGACGGCGTAGAGCACTACCAGCCCTACCCCGATGCCGAAGAGCCCCGAAGGTATGGACTTCAGGCCGTAGAGCATCCATAGCCACGAACTCGCGAAGCCTGCCACCGATCCCGCGAACGCTCCGGTGGCGGTCGCCCGCTTCCAGAACAAGCCCACGAACAGGCCGGGGAAGAGCGTCGACGAGACGACGGCCATCATCACGTTGTACATCTGCATGATGCACCCGGGAGGATTGAACGACAGCGCCAGCCCGGCGCCGCCGATGATCACGAGGCCCAACCGGGTGATGAACATCTCGCGCTTCGGGGACAGGTTCTTCTCGATCAGGCGGCCCCATATATCGTGAGCGAACATGGCGCCGCAGGCCATGAGCAGGCTGTCAACAGTGCTCATGATGGCGGCGACGATGCACGTCAGGACTATGGTCCCGATGAGCGGGGGCAGGACCTGGTCGGCCAGGATGGGGAATATCTTGTCGGCGGCCTGCACGTCGGGCCTCAGCACCCTGGCACCGGTGCCGATCACGGCCAGCGCGATGTAGAACACCACCAGGAACGGAGTGGACAGGCCGACGGTCGCCTTGGCCATCTTCTGGTTCTTCGCGGAGAAGAACATCCTGTGATAGAACGGAACACAGTATATCGTGGCGGCTACGCTGACGGCGTTTATGATCACGTACGAGAGAGTGAACTTCCCACCTGCGAGCGCATCGACGAAGCCGCCCACGGGCAGTTTAGAGGGTCCTCCGGAGGCGCCGGCGAGCTTCGTCATCAGGGCGCTGAATCCGCCGACCTGCGATAGGAGCGTGAAGCACGCCAGGAATACGCCCACCATCATGACCGCGGACTGTATTACGTCAGTGTATGCAACCGACCTCATCCCGCCCGACCCTACGTATACGATGATGGTGACGCCTATAATCGTCATGCCCACCTTGTACGGAATGCCCAGGAACTGCTCCACGACGTAGCCGATACCCATGTACTGCTGGATAAGGAACAGGGTCTGCCACACCAGGAAGACTATCGCGATCCACGTCCTCAGACTCTCGCTCTTGTATCTCATAGCGAATATGTCTGGTGAGGTGGCGGCGCCCTCCAGCCTACGGAGCTTGGCGCTCGTCAGGCAGAGAAGCGCCCAGCCCGCCGCGCAGCCTATGCCATAGATGCTAACCATGGACCAACCATTGGAATAGGCGAAACTCGTATAGCCGATGACGCTCGACGCGCTCACGAAACTGGCGATGAACGTTCCCATGAGGGGGATCGGCCCGAGGCTGCCACCCGCCACGTAGAACTCCGAGAGCGAAGTCGACTTAAGGTAGGAATAATAGCCGACGATGTACATCAATACGAGGTATACTATGAAGAAACTCCATCTCAAGACCATTTGCGACATTCGTACTGCCCTCCCTTGATTTTTCTGCGTCCCCGGGAATGGCGGCCTGGATCGTCGGCGGAAGACGAAGGCTCCCGCTGTTGCACTGCCCCTGTATCCCTCCCTTCCGAAATAATGGCGCCATCTTGGGATTCGAGGACTCTTCGTGTACGGCCACTACTGCGACAGTTGTGTAAGGAAGCACAAATACATGGTGTTGTCGGACTACCTGCGCCTGCATTCACGCTGCATTGTGCAGTTGCACAGCGAGTTAGATTTCGGCGCATAGTAGTTGTCGGTCTACTTCTTCGACGCCGTCCGTGGAGTTCCTCCCGCGGACAAAATCGATGGTCGACCTCCCCGGATGGGAGCGTCGACCATCGATGTCGGATAGGCGTTGATAGTCTCGGGGCAAATCCTTACAAGGTCAGGGCGCGTCCTCGGCCAGCGCCCGGACAAAATCCCTCGCCGTCTTACCGAGTCGCTCCCAATCCCGCAGCTCGATTAGTCGAGGGTTCGCGAGGGCCGAGCCCACCCCTATCGCACAGGCCCCCGCCCGCAAGAAGGCAGCGGCATTCTCCGCGGTTACGCCACCCGTAGCGACGAGGCGAAGATCCCCGAACGGACCCATCAATTCCCTGAAATACCCGGGACCCATCGTCGCGGCCGGAAAAACCTTGATCATGTCGGCGCCATGGCAGTGAGCGGCGTAGATCTCAGTGGGCGACAGGGCCCCGGGTATCGAGGCGGCGCCGGCCAGCCGAGCGGCCTGGATGACCTCGGGGTCGAGGTTGGGGCTGACGATGAACCTCGCACCCGCCTCCACAGCCGCCCAAGCCTGTCCGGCGGTCATGACAGTGCCTGCACCGATCAATAACTGTTCGCCATACTCACGGGAGGCCCTCGACAATAGCTCGAGTGCATCGCTCGTATTGAGGGTGATCTCCACGGCCCCAACGCCGGCCTGCGATAGAACGTCAAACGCCCTAAGTAGGAGCGCCTCGTCGCTAACGTGCCGGAAGATCGCGATCAGTCTCTCCTGGAAAAGTGGCCTCGAGCCGCCCACGGGCGGGCGGATCCCCCTTTCGGCGGAATCTCCCATCAGTATCGATCCAGTAACGCGGCAACGGTGTCGATGGTCCAGGTGGCATCTTGAAGCGCGTCGCTGAGCCGATTGCGACAGCGAAGGTAGTGAGTGCGCCACAACCGGTATTCCAGGCTGTCCGGGTCCATTTTCTGGAACTCGCCGTACCGGGCGAACATTGGCAGCGGCGCGGATAGATCCGACAATCCGTAGCTGTCCTGGGCGTAGCGACCGCTCACCGTCCTCGAAGGGGACGTCAGGATGCGGCTGAGCCGCAGCAACACGCCATTGACCTGTCGTACGGCTGGTTCAAGGGACGCCCGTTCCGGCCCGCCGGCGTTTGCGTGGCGCGCGGCGATGTCATCAGCGCGGCGGTCCAGATCCCCGGCTCTTCGCACCAGGGAATCGGCGACCGGTAGCAGATCGGCAAGGCCGACCGGATCGGGGTCTGTCGCCACGTTCTTCAATCTCTCCGCCAGGGATACCGCGAGCGGAGCCATCCTTTGAGGCAGCACGGGTGTAGTCGCCAGCGTGAGGACGTACGCGGTCCAGAGGCTCGTCTCCTTGCCCAGGTTATCGATGTCCACCTTATCGAGGTTCTCCTGGCTGGTGTGGTTCCACCAGCCGAGCGTGGCGCCATGCCACGCATCCACGAGATGCTGGGCATGGGAGATGCGGCCGGTGATCGACGGCACGCCGATGCCGAAGAACGATTGATCCCCGGTGCGGCCTAGCGAAAGGCGCTCGCCCTCCGCCCCCAGCACTCGCCTTTCGATGGCCCCGTGGAACTCGGACAACTCCGGCGAGCTCGAGATCTGGAGGATCGTCGCCTGCTTCATGCCCGGAGAGTCTATGTTGAGGTACGCCACGCCGGCGCGGTTCAGCCGGTCCCACCAGGTGTCGACGAAATAGGTCGAACCCGCGGCCTCGGCGATCTCGTGCCCGTTCCAGAAGCAAAACGCCACGCTTCGGCGCAGCTCCGCGCGGTGCGAGGCGAGTACGCGCGCCACTTCCAGCATGATCGCGTTTCCGGTGGCGTTGTCGGTGGTCCCGGGCTCCCATGAATCGAGATGGCCGCTGACAACAATGACCTGATCGGCCTCGGGCGACCCCGGAGCCGGCCGGATCTCCGCCACCGGCTGGTATACAGTCCCCCATGCGCGATTCGAGGTACATTCGATCCTCATCCGGACCGGGCCCTGTTTGACGAGGTCCCGTAGGTATTCGCCTTCGGCCCTGGTCGTCGACACGGCCACCAATTGGGGTATCCGCTTCCAGGTCTCCGGCGTAGGATTGCCCCAGACGGCCTTCAGACCCCTCCAGGGAATGTACTGGTACTCCGCGGGTCCCCAATTCATCAGCACCATGCCGAGAGCCCCATGCTCCCAGGCTATCCGGGCTTTCTCCGGCGTCGCCGGCGCGTATGAGACCTCGGCCAGCACCAGTTTCCCGCGGACGTCTTTTCCGGCGTAGTCCGCTTCGCCGCCCGGGCCGACATAGACCAATTCAGCGACGACCCCGCCCGGCGGCGTCGCGTCGATGTGAACGCAGGGGACGCACGAGATCGACTTCTCAACCGGCTCAACAACCCGTAGGTTCCCTTCCCCCGGGTATGCATTGTATGTCTCGAACTCCCAGACCTTTGCGTCCAGGCCGTATTCATTCATCCGTTCGACGATGTACTCCGCGGCCAGCCTGTCTTGTCCTCCGCCCGCGATCCGGCGCGGGGTGTTCCGGTCCAACCAGAGAACGTGATTGTAAACGTTCTCTATGCTTGCCTCATCGAGGCAGCGCGCCTCCAACGGGCTCTTGTAGTGAAACAATGTCGCACCTCCAAATCCGGGAATAATCGATCAAGCGAACCCCCGCCGCTGCGGGCCGTCAACAGAGACAGGGCCGCTCCGAACGCCCAGGTACGATTCCAGGATGGCCGGATCCTTCAATAGTTCGGCTCCTGTTCCAGTGCGCACGATCCGCCCTGTCTCGAGAACGTAGGCCCGGCCGGCGATCGCCAGCGCCTTTCGCGCGTTCTGCTCGACCAGCAGAACTGTGACTCCGGCCTCGTTGATCTCTTGCAGGGTGCGGAATATGTCGCGCACTATCAGCGGAGCCAGGCCAAGGGATGGTTCGTCGAGCAAGAGCAGCCTCGGCTCGGACATGAGTCCGCGGGCGATCGCGAGCATTTGCTGCTCGCCCCCGGAAAGGGTGCCGCCCATCTGTCTCCTGCGTTCGCCGAGCACT
Organism: Bacillota bacterium; assembly: GCA_018434225.1. Taxonomy (GTDB): domain Bacteria; phylum Bacillota; class Sulfobacillia; order JABLXB01; family JABLXB01; genus SM1-B181. The sequence goes on along the minus strand of JAHDPS010000194.1, from coordinate 8,098 downwards.
GGGAAAAGCCGAAACGCCCTGTCCTTGCCTTTCACCAGATCGGATCCGCTACGAGTGAAACCACCTATATCCAGGTTCTCTTCCACCGTAAGGTTGGGGAATATCAGCCTACCCTCCGGTACCATCGCCACGCGACGGCGCACCACCTCGTGAGGCTTGGCGGGCAGGGGAACCCCCCTCAGATTGATGCTCCCGACCTGAGGTCTCAATTGCCCCGCGATACACCTCATTAGAGTCGTCTTGCCCGCCCCGTTGGACCCTATGATGGCGACTATCTCGGCCTCCCTGACCGCGAGGTTGACCCCGCTGAGCGCGCGGATCTTGCCGTACGAGAAGGTTACGCCAGCTACCTCCAGCACTAGTCCTCCACCCCCAGGTAGGCCTCGATTGTCTTGGGATCCGCCTGGATCTCCCCCGGGGTCCCCTCCGCGATGAGCCGTCCGAAATTCAACACCGCCACGCGATCGCATATACTCATAACAACGTCCATGTGATGCTCGATCAGAGTGATCGTGAGGTCGAACCGCTTGCGGATTTGCAGGATGAACTCCACGAGCTGAATGGATTCCTCCGGATTCATCCCGGCCGCCGGTTCATCCAGCAATAGGAGACGGGGTTCGACCGCCAGGGCCCGGGCGATCTCCAGTCGACGCTGGAAACCGTAAGGCAGGTTGCGCGCCCGAACATCGGACAGCCTTTCCAGGCCGGCCAGAGAAACCAGTTCGCGGGATATCTCATGCAGCGTCCGATCCTGCCTCCTGAAAGCCGGGGTGCGCAGCAGGCTGTCTATGATCCCATAATCCCCGCGGCCCTGCGCCGCCGTAAGGACGTTCTCAAATACCGTGAGCTGAGTGAATAGGCGAATGTTCTGGAAGGTCCGGGCGATACCCCGCCGCGCGATCAAGTGGGGCTTCAGCCCGCCTATCTCGCAGCCGCGGAACCGAACGCGCCCGGCGGTCGGCGCGTAGATGCCCGTGACCACATTGAACACTGTGGTCTTCCCCGCGCCGTTCGGCCCGATGAGTCCGAAGACCTGCCCCTGTTTCACATTGAGGTTCAGGTCTTGCACGGCGACCAACCCTCCGAAGTGCTTCGACAACCCCTCCACTTCCATGACGACACTCATGGAGACGCCTCCTCCCCGTTCAGGACGGGTCCTGATGGCGGACTGGGAGGCCGCCGGCACAAGCGCCTGAAACCCTCGAATGTGATCTCCCTGTATCCGAACAAGCCCTCCGGCCGTAAAACGCTAATGAGCACTACTATCAGGCCATAAGCCACCAGTCGCCACTCCTGGGCCATGCGAAGCACCTCGGGGAGCGGGATCAGGAGCATGGCCGCCAGGACCGCGCCCGTTAGGGTGCCCTGGCCGCCGAGAATGACCGCGATCGTGATCTCCGTGGATTTGTTCAGCCCGAACATAGATGGGTGCAGGTACCGGATCCAGCTCGCCATAAGAGCGCCCGACAGGCCCGCCAGGCCCGCCGAAATCGCCAGCGCGATCGTCTTGTACCTCGTAGTGTCTATCCCCACAGTCTCAGCCGCCGTTTCCTCTTCGCGCACCGCCACACAATTGCGCCCGTGCCGGCTGCCGATGAAGTTCCGCAACGCGATGATCGCCATTAGATCGAGGACGAGCACTACCCATATATTCACCCCCGGGGGAATGTCGGGAAGCCCTCGAGCCCCGCCGGTCAACTTGTGGCTGTTCTCCACAAGCAGCCGTATGGTTTCACCAAAGCCCAGAGTGGCAATCACGAAATAGTCACCCCTGAGACGAAGGGCCGGATACCCGATCAATACGCTGACGGCACCCGCCAGAACCGCGCCCATCGCCCATCCCAACGGCACCGGGACGCCCGCCCTGATCGCGAACAACGCGCTGGCGTATGCCCCAATAGCCATGAAGCCACCGTGTCCGAAGGAGAAAAGGCCCGTGAAGCCAGTGAATAGCGCCACGCCCAGGATTGCGATCAAATTGATGCCGCTGATGACAAGAACCCCTGTCCAGTACTCCATGCCCACACCCCTCTAGGCCTTTTCGCCCGACGGCCTGCCCATCAGACCCTGAGGTCGGAAGAGCAAGACCAGGACCAGGAGCAAGAACGAGAATACGTCCCGCATCGATGAGGAGATGTACGCGGAGACGAACGTTTCCAGGATGCCCAGCGCGTAAGCGCCGGCGACCGCCCCCGGCAGACTCCCCAGACCGCCGAAAACGGCCGAAATGAACGCCTTCAGCGTCATTGCGCCGAGCTGCGGATAGGCCGTGTACTTGACACCAAGGAAGATGCCGGCCAACCCGGCAAGCGTGCCCGCTATCAAGAAGACCAGGATAACGAGGGCATCGCTGTTGACCCCCATCAAGCCGGCGGTAGCGAGATTATGGGCGGCGGCACGAATGGCCAAACCAGCCCTGGTACGGCTGATAATGAGCTGGAAGATCAATAGGGCGATCAGCGACACCGCTACGATCATGATGTCCACGACGGCGATCTCCACCGGCCCCACGTGCAATGGCTCCATCGGAAAAATGGGGGGATACGCCTTGAAACGCCCTCCGATCCTCAGGATGATCAAGTTCTCCCCAATGGTCGAAATGCCCAACCCGGCAATGATCAGGAAGAGCCGCCGGCCCCCCTTGATTAGAAGCGGCCGGTAGGCCAGGATTTCGTAGGTTATCGACAGCAATCCGCCGCCAACCATGGCCGCCAGAAGCGCGACGGCAAAACTGGGGCGTACCAGCGTCAGGGTAAAGAAGGCGAGATAGGCCCCCGCGGTGACAACGACTCCGTGAGCGAAATTCGTGAAATTCAGGAGGCTGTACACCAGCGAGTAGCCCACAGCCATCAACGCATACACACTGCCTATCGACAAGCCGTTCACTATCTGTTGCAGCATTGTCGCACCCGCCTCTACCTAGCCCTCATGATAGATCCCCGGCGGGGGACCAGGGTCCCCTCACCGGGGCACGCATCTACTTTATGGCTTTGTCCTTTTCACGAACACGTATTTCCCCGCCTCCATCTTGAGTATGACCCCTTCTTTGTCGACGGGGTTGTGATCGTCCTTGGAAATCGTCAGCGTCCCTGTTATGCCGGGAAGCGCCTTCGTCTTCTCGAGTTCGTCCCGGATCTTGAGCGGATCGTCCGCTCCCGCCCGTTTGATGGAATCAATGAGGACGCTGAAGGCGTCATTGGCAAAAAAGGCGTTCGCGCCCTCGGCCCCGGGCTCCGAGCCGTACTTCGCCTTGTACCTGGCCTTGAAATCATTCAGCCCCGGATCGTCCATAGCGACCGGCTGGACGAGGTAGGACCCCTCGACCGCGGCCTTGGCCACGGTAAAAAGGTCCAGGTTGAACCAGCTATCTCCTCCGAGCAAGGTGGACTTGATCCCGAGTTGACGGGCCTGGTTTGCGGCAAGACCGATCTCCTTGTACAGCGCGGGCAGCCAGATGGCGTCCGGCTTGGCGGCCTTGATCTTCGTCAACTGCGCACGGAAATCGACATCCCCGGTCTTGTACGCCTCGACCGCGACGATCTCTCCTCCCAGGGCTTTGAAACTCTTCTGGAAGAACTCAGATAGCCCCACTGAGTAATCGGAGCCGACTTCGTACAGGACCGCGACCTTCTTAGCTTTCAACTCATCGAAAGCGAACTTGGCCATGATCGCCCCCTGCTGAGGGTCGATGAAGCAGACCCTGAACGAGAATGGGCGTACCTTCGACTCCTTCACAGTCACGGCCGGGTTGGTGGCCGTCGTCGCTACGTGCGGTATCTTGTATTGCTCCGCCACGCCGGCGAGTGCGATGGAAGCGCTGGACGAGTTAGTGCCGATGATCGCGACTACCTTGTTCTGTTCGATCAGCTTCCGGGCAGCGTTGGTGGTCTCCACCTGGTCCATGCGATTATCGTACGAACTCAACTTGATCTTCCTGCCGAGCAGGCCGCCCTTCTGGTTCATATCTTCTACCAACATCTCCAGGGTGTTCAGCTCGGCCTTGCCCCAGGGTGCCCCGTCACCTGTCAGTGGGCCCAGGTAGCCGATGCTAATCGGTGGCTTTTCCTTAGGAGCCTCGGCCGGCTTCTCCGCCTCGGGAGCAGGGGCCGGAGCCTTCTTTTCCCCCACGCAACCCGCTACGATCGCGGTTGTCAGGAGGATCACAAGGATAACCATAATGGTACGTCTAGCCAACCAAATCATCCCCCTTGTCATAGTGAATGCCCCTCCATCAATCGCCGGCGATTATCACCCCCGTTTTCGTTCTCTCGATAGGCTTCTGCCTGAGTCCTGTACCGCACTTGCCCTCATTCCCCTTTGGAGGAGCCCTGATTTCTAAACCATCGCGGAATTACATCCCTCAATCAACGCCAAATATAGATCGCAGTATTCCAGCGCGTTTATAACCGCGTTGGATACGCGGTTGCGGTTCCTAATGACACTCGTATACTTCAATTTGTACTCCAAACCATCTGTAGCCAGCTTGGCCAAATCAACCGCGGTATAGAGCAGGGGAATAGGTCGGGCTTCGGGGGTATAGGCGTAGGGGCTCTGTTCAAAACGGTCACATAATGTATAGAACGCCCAAGTTAAGGTCCTGCTGAGCTTCATAGAGAGGGCATTGATCAGCCTTACTTGTTTGTCATGGATAGGCCTGCAAGCACAACCCTCGCGCACTCTATTTATTCTTGCGACATGCGCCTGAAGCTTTCTAATATTCTCCAGGACACTATGCAGCTCGATCTTCTTGTCGGCCTCTCTGATGATATCCTCGATCTTTCTTTCGACATCCTGGCACATAATGGTGAAGTCATATGGCAGAACAGGATTATTGACATAATCACAGATGATCGCCGCGGCAATATCCAGGTCTTTTTTCAAGTTCACTCTGTCAACTTTGTCCATAGTATCTTCGATTGTGTGATTCCACCAACCGATGTTTGCGCCATGAGTTCTCTCAATGTATTCATTAGTCATCCCCATACGGCCGACCACAGAGTTTATGCCTATACCAAAGAAAGACTGGTCGCCGTATTTTTTCAGCGGTTGCACATTAGTATTTTCGTTCAGCACACGTTTGCTGAGATTCCTTACGAAATCCATTACCTCACGGGATGAACCGCATTCATAATGCACCGCATCCAGCATACCTGTGGAATCGATATTGATGCCACCTATACAGTTTCTTTCAAGGTCATCCCAATGATGATCGATAAACCAAGTGGAACCGGAGGATTCCGCTATTTCGTGGCCGTTCCAGCATACAAAGTATATACTGCGCTTTATTTGAGCCTTGTGCCTGGCAAGCGTCTCGGCGAGAGCAATGATAGTACCATTTCCGGTGGCGTTGCAGGTAGCACCCGGTTCCCATGCATCCATATGCCCATTAACCAATAGGTATTTCTCCGGCTCTTCGCTGCCTCTCAAGTATGCAATGGGCATCGGAAGCATATCCCAGCCGCGAGTCGCCTCTGCTTTTATATGAACAAGAACTCTTTCATTCTTCCGGCACAGTCCTTTCAAATATGCACCATTGCTATGCGAAATGCTTATCCCGACAATCTGTGGAATATCCTTGAAGCCAGCAGGCGTAGGGTTGCCCCAAACGGATTTCAAACCACGATTACATATGTAATCCTGTTCCTTGTTACCGTCCTCACCCCAGTTCGCGCAGATGATCGCGCTTACTCCCATCTCCGCGGCGATACGCGCTTTTTCGGGTGTGGCCGGGCTGAAGGAGACCTCCACCAGAACCGCTTTCCCTCTTACGTCTTTGCCTTTGTAATCGCTGTAATCTCCCGCGCCAAGATACAAAAGCTCAATATCCATTCCCTCAGGTGGCGTAGAGGCAATGTGGCAACACGGTAGACTATCCATCACTATTGTCTCGGGCACCAGTATCTTCAATTCGGAATACACGGGCTTGCTATTGTAACTCTCGAAATACAACACGTCGGATTCCAATCCAAACTCTTTGAATCTTTCACTTATCCATTCGGCCGCTTTGCGATCATCTCCCATGCCGGCAATGCGACAGGGCGCGTTCTTTGTAAGCCAATCAGCATAATCGTAGGCTTTATCCGCCGATAATTCCGGACGGATCTTATCAAACAGACTTTCCATTCTTTTCAGCCCCTATCTCGTCTCCCATTCCTTACTTCCTCATTGCTAAGAACGAAAGATCTGTAAATCATGTCCATTTGATGAACAGATTCCAGACCCACCCATTCATTACAGGAATGCATACCATCGCCACAGGGGCCTATGCTGACGACCGGTATACCAGTTAGAGGCACTATGCGATTGTTGTCTGATACTCCGGTTCCATAGGCGCACCGCAATGGCTTGCCAACTACGTCCTGGAATATGGAACTGATCTTTTCGAGATATGGTACCTGTGTGCCGATGTCGTATGCGGCATAATAAGGCGTCTCAGGTGTAAAAGCGAATTTAGCCTTAAGATGCAATTTCCTCACGAGTTTTTCCATTTCACCTATGACATACTCTTTGGTTTCAGCGGGGACTGTGTGTTTGTTGATCAAAATGGAACAACTCTCCGGAACGACTATGGAATACTCCTTGAAACCACCCTCAATTTTCAGTGTTACATATGGTTGACTGGGCATATTAGGGTGAGAGAGCAGCGGTATTTGATCCAATGCCGCAAGAAATCTCGCGCCTTCTTCAATGGCATTGAGTCCCTTCTCCGGCTGGCAACCATGTGATGCAATACCCTTAATGTCAGCTCTAATGAGCATTTTGCCTAAGGCTCCAACAATAGCCTTATCCCCTTCAGGTTCCGCGGCAATACCGAAATCCGCGGCAAGGCCGTTCCTTATCAGCGTATCCACACCGGTTGAGTAGGCCTCTTCATCCGCAACAAACGCAATCAGCAACTCGCCCGCCAGTTGATCTTTGTGCTCCACAACGTACTTTGCGGTACTAAGCACGGCGGCAATGCCGCCTTTCATATCAAGGCTACCCCGTCCGTACATCCGGCCGTCCCTTTTGACGGCACTAAAGGGATCTGTTTCCCACCCATCTCCCGCGGGGACTGTATCCATATGACCTGTAAACAATATCCTGGGACCCGGCCTTTCACCCTTTATGGTAGCCACAACATTGAAGCGATGCTCTGTCACTGGTTGGCGAGTTACCGTGTCCACGCCTGATTCTTTTAGTTGGCTATGAATATAGTCTCCGATTTCCGCTTCGCTTCCGGTTACCGAGAAAATGCCGATCAATTTGGATAGAATACCTTCTGTAAAGGCTCTATCTTGCTCAATATACATTTTGGCTTTCTCCTTAAGCGTCCACGGATTCACTTATCTGCGCCCGCCAGTCACGGCGCTAAAGGCACCTTTCCTTCTCCGGCGGCCTTGGGTACGCCCTGCGACTGTGAGAAAGGCCCTGCATGTGAAGCATCTCCGCGAAGTTCACGGCGGCAAACGCGGGATCTACAACCGGAACACCAACCTGCTCCTGTACCGCGCGGCTCATGTTCGCAAATCCGAGGCACCCGAGAACGAGCACCTGGGCCCCGTCCCTTTCAACGGCCAGGCGCCCGACCTCGATCAGTCTCTTCACAGTACCTGGGATGTCGTTCCGGAGATCGACGACCGGAATCCCCACGCTTCGCACGGAAGCCAGGCGAGTAGGGTCTATTCCCATGCCCCGAACATGTTCCTCTTGTCTGGAAATTGAATCCTCGAGCGGCACTATGATAGACAGTTTGAATCCGAGCGCGCTTGCGACCAGCATGGAGGCACGGCCCGGTCCGATCACCGGGATACTCACCATCTCGCGGCAAGCGTCCACCGCGGGATCGCTGAGGCAATAAACGATCGTGGCGTCGTATCCCTCGCGCTCCGCAGCGACCACGCGCTCGATGATCTCAGGAGAGGCGAGGAGTTCGTCATAAGCGGACTCGATGGACACGGGTCCTTTCACGATGCACTCCACGGAAATCTCCGTGTCCGGCCTCGCGACCTGTCTCAGCATGCGTTCCCGATCGCGCAGTATCTCCGAACTCATGCCCATGTTTGGTATCACTACCTTGATTCGCACTGCGGCACCTCCAATCACTTTAGTCATCCGC
>JAHDPS010000219.1 GCA_018434225.1 Bacillota bacterium | reverse complement strand
GAAGCGGGATGTGTAGGATACAGTTGGCAGGCACATGGTTTCTACGTTTGCAAAGGAGACAGGGTCGATCTTGAGTATCCTGGCGGGGGAGGTCCAGCAGCCGACATACAGGTACCCACCGTCGTATAGCGATGCGAACGTGAATGATTCGCCTGCGGAGCCCTTCAGCGATGCCACCCGCTTCATGCGGGCGGAATGTATTTTCACAACCCTTACAGGGTCGGTGTGGCAACCGGCGTATACGAACTCTTTATCACACGCCAGGGAGAACACCTTATCTTCGCCCTTGTCGAGAGTAACGGAGGCTACCCATTTCATGTTGGTTGGATCGATTTTAACGACTCTTCCGGGGCGCGTCTCACACCCCGCGTACAGGTATCGACCGTCTTGTGCCAGCGAGTAGACGTTGTTGTCACCGCGTTTGAACGTGACTGAAGCCACTTCCTTGAGTGTCGCCGGGTCAATCTTCACGACCTTGCCGGGCACTGTATCGCAACCGGCGTATACGAACTCACCATCGGTGATGAGCGGCCTTATCCAGGCGTCGCTTACGCCCTGTTTCTTTCCAGTCAAGCAACAGACCTCGGTCATGCTATTCGGCTCGACCTTAGTAAATATCGCGGGGTCGGTATGGCTGCCGTGCAACACATATCCCGGCCCTGCCACGAGGGCGTGAACGCGGGTTTCTTTCCGGCCCTCTTTCAACTTGATGCCGGAGATACGTTTCAGCGAGTCTCCGTCCACCTTCACGATCCTGGCGGGGTTCACATTGCATCCCACGAAGAAGTGGTTTCCATCGTATCCCAGCGCGCACGCGTGGTCTTCCCCGTCGTTCAACGCGAGCACGTCATACGCCGGTACCACTTCCGGCGCGACGCATGTTGTTTCCGGAATATCTGGGGTGGGGGGGGAACACCCTCCCATAGCGAGTGAAAACGCGATGGTGGTAAACAGTCCGACGAGTGGGAACCGGAACGAACCCAACATCGACGAATAAGCCCCCCTACTTGAACAGCGAGTAGTTACCAGAACCATTCCAGTTTCCAGAATACTACATGCCTTATGTATCGGGCAATACTCGTCGGGGGAATCCCTGTCTCAGACATGCCTATACTGAAATAATATGGATGCGGGTGCCCGGTACGCCCGCACACCACACCCATTCGGCCGGCATAAGAGACCGGGCATGCCGAGCCTACGGACCGCCGGTTTTTGTCGCCGGGGTCACTTCTATCGCCGCGGCGAGCGACCGTCCAACCGCCACGTGGGACTCCCCGAGTTTCAGAAGAACGGGGCCGCCGGCTGGGTGGTGCGCCAGCACCTGAACGAGCGTCCCCGGGATGAGACCAAGATCGGCCAGGCGACTCTGGGAGCCGTGGCCTCTCCTCGAGAGGGTAATGATACAATACTGGCCGGGTTTGATGTCAGTTAGCACCATGCGTCAATATCGCTCCTTAGAACGAGATCACGGCAAGATCATGTTCAGCGTCATACCAACCAGCAGAGGCACAAACGTGGCCATCGCCAACACACCGGCAAGGCTCTTCCATCCCATTTCCCGCATAATCAGGACCGATACAGGCATGCATGGATAAGATAGCGACACCATACTGCAGGCGATCGTTGCCTCCCGGGCGCTGAGCGGCAGACTCAGCAAAACGGCCGGGGCCAGGTAGCGCTGCACCGCTGTGGCGACCACCGCTGCGAACACTTCTCCGGGTATGCCGAACAGGGGCAGGGTCAAGGGGCTGAGCGCCTTCAAGCCGACCAACGCGCCGCTATCTATCAGCAGGCGTACGCCTATGCTGGTCAGCAGAAGGATGGGAAGCACGTGACCCAGAAAGCCGTGAGATCTCATCCATGTCTTCATCGCGACGTTCTTTACCGAAGGTATCCTCAGCGGGGGTACTTCGATCACGAGGTCCTGGCGCGTACCGGGAAGATACCTGCCAAGGAGCGCGCCCAGGACCAGGAAGACGGCGAAGATGGACAATGCGATGACCAGGGCATTGGCCTTCAACTGCACGACGATCCCTGCGATCAATCCCAGGCTGGCGGCGCAGGGTATGGTTATACCCAGCAACGTCATCGCGATGAACCGCTGGCGCCTGTCGGGAAGCATCCTCGTTGCGAGTACGGCCGGCGCCCTGCACCCAAAGCCGAGGACTATCGGTATCACGGCGTGCCCCGGCAGGCTGAACGCGCTCATGAGCCTGTCGCTCGCCACCGAGAATCGGGACATCAATCCCGAATCCTCGAGAAGGGCGATCAGCAGGTTCACGCTGAGCATCGCGGGCAACACGACCTCCAGAGGCAGAAGCAATCCTTCTGTGATTGCGTCCGTCAGGGTGTGAGCGGCCCCTGATGGCAGCGGCCTCAGCGCCGCCTCTATCAAGCGGCTCAGGTGCGGCGACAGTAGCGACACCAGGTCCTCGAAATAGCTCACGGCGAACGCGACCAATCTGAAGGAGGCGAAGGCGGTGGCGATTAGGATAGGGATCCCCGTGGCCGGCTGATCGACCAGATGCTCTACCCGCTCCGCAAGGTGACGGCTGCTGCGGTGCCTCAGCCTGACGACGTCGGCCGCGATCCGACGGGCCTCGCGGGTCCTCTCAACGCACGTGAGAAGAAGGGGATGATCTCCCGCGTACGCCGGGCAGTGCTGGCAATCGCGGTAGCAGTCGTGACAGCGACCCGGCTCGTCCGTGGAGGGTTCGTTCTCCGCGCCAGCCACCGGCGTACCACCGCCAGCAGCGCCTCTGCCGGCCGCGCCCCCGTTCAGCCTTCGCTCGTTCATCCGATGCTGGTACGATTCCACCGCCGCGCCCAGCCCCGGAAACTCCGCGGTTAGCGCTTCATCGACCGTATCGTGCTCAAGAAGGTGGATCGCAAGTGCTTCATCAGGGTGGCCCGTCTTGCGCAGGTTCTCGTGAGTGGATATCCGCCTCAATTCCATGACGAGGTCGTTGATGGATGCTTGCACCCGCGGCGAGAAGACCATCCCGTGACCGGTTACCTGCCTGGAATCGGCTTGTCCGGCGATCGCGGACCTCAACTCATCTATCCCAATTCCCTGGACTGCGGAGAGCGGTATAACCGGCACACCCAGTATCTGTTCCAGGGCCGGCACGTCTATCTCCATGCCCACGCTTCTCGCCCGGTCCATCTGGTTGAGGGCGACTATCATGGGCATCTTGAAATCGAGCAACTGGAGCGTGAGATACAGATTCCTCGCGAGATTCGCCGCATCAACCACGTTCACGATGATATCCGTCTGGCCTCGCATGAGCATTCGCTGCGTCACGCGCTGCTCTTCGCTGTCCGAGTGCAGAGTGTAGGTGCCCGGAGTGTCCACGACTGTCAACTGCCCGCCGGGATAACTCATGTTCCCCGTAGTCAATTCCACTGTCGTGCCCGGATAATTGGATATTATAGCGCGGGCGCCGGTGAGCGCGTTCATTATCACGCTCTTGCCCACGTTCGGCTGGCCGATCAGCAGAACCCGCGCGTCGTCGAGTCGACCCATCTGGCGTTTCCTCCTCAGTTGCCGCTTCTCAAGGTAGATTGCCCGTCCATGAAAACCAGCAGGCGCTCGAATGTTTCGTCGCTGATTGCGTGCTCGATAGCGCATGCGTCGGATTCCGCCACAGCGGGATTCACGCCAAGGGCATCCACCAGGAAGCGAGTGAGCGCCTTGTGCCGCGCGAGGACCTTTCTCGCATGCTTTACTCCCTCGGGGGTGAGATGGACTGGACCGTACTTGTCCTGCGACACCAGGCGCATCGAGCGAAGGACGCCGACGGCCTGTGTCACGGAGGGCTTGGAGTTCCGAAGGACTGACGCAATATCGGAGATCCGCGCCCTGCCGCCGTTCTCTGACAACTGCAGTATTGTCTCCAGGTAATCCTGGAGTGTTGCGGAGACTCTAACGCCCCGCATAGTATCACCTACCGTAAGTTAGGTCTACCTAACTGGAGTGTAGCACATTGCCGCATGTTGCGCCAGCCGGTAAATTGCCGGTAGTAGATCGCCGGGCGGTAGATTGCCGGTAGTTGGCTGCGGGCAGTAGACTGCGGGCAGTAGCTGCGGGCGGTAGATTGCCTGTAGTAGGCTGCGGGCAGTAGCCGCGGGCAGGTAGGTGGCTGGCGCGCAGGGTATACTTTACATGGGGCGGTTGCGTTTGTAGAATAGTTTCAGGCGATACACAGTCGATTCGTATCGG
>JAHDPS010000311.1 GCA_018434225.1 Bacillota bacterium | reverse complement strand
GGCGGGACTCAATAAACGGGCCGTTGGCCTGGTATTGTTGAGCCTCGTCGTCGTGCTAGGGGGACGGTCGGCGTACGTCCGGCTGACGTCGGGCGGCAAAGAGAAGGCCGCCAGACCGGTCTACGCTACAGCCACCGTGAGGAGGGGCAATATCAGGGTGGTCGTCGAGGGTACCGGCCAGCTACAGCCGGAGTACTTCAGCAGCCTCGAATCGCCCACCGACGGCACCATAGAGGAGATGCTCATCGAGCGCGGGCAAAAGGTCGAAAAGGGTCAGATAGTCGCACGCCTCCGCAACGACGAGGTGTCGTACGAGGTCGCCGACCTCGAATTCAAGCTGGAAAGGGCGAAACTGGAGCTGTCGAGCGTGCTCGACGTGCCGAAATCGGACGTCGCCAGGGTGAGCCCAGCCAGGGGAGTCCAGATCAGGGCACCGATCGCCGGAAGGGTCACGGGCCTCCAGGTCAAGGCGGGTGACGACGTGTCCCAGGGGAGCCTGATCGCCCGCATAGTGGACGACTCGGGATTCGTTTCAGTCGCGGAGCTCCTGCCGACCGAGATCCCGGGAGTCGCAAAGGGGCAGCCCGTCACCATGCGCTTCGAGGACTTCACCGGTCCGTTGCGCGGCCAGGTGACGGAGGTTGAGTCGACGCCGATCCCCAAGGGCGAGGGGTTCGTGTACAGAGTGACGATCGAGGCCGCGAATCCGGGCTTACTCAAACTGGATCAGAAATACAGGGCCACGATACATACCCCCGCCGGAGATGTGGCCGTGGGTTCCCAGCTGAAAATCGACCGGTTCAGGCAGGAGACGATAGTGAGTTCACTCGCCGAGGGTACCGTCACTTCGGTGGACGCCCGCGACATGTCGCCGGTGAAGAAAGGCCAGGCCCTTGTGACGCTCGGGGGAGAGGACACCAGGCGCTACGTGGAGTCGAAGCAATTGGAGGTGCGCGAACTCGAGGTCAAGATAGCGAAGAAGCAGGACATACGGGACAAACTCGTGGTCCTGTCGCCCATCACCGGTACGGTCGCCTGGGTTCGCGGGGGCGCCGGGACGTACGTCCGCGCGGGCGAACCGCTGGGGAACATATTCGACAACTCCAAGATGAACCTGATGATTCGGGTCGATGAACTCGATGTGGTTCACCTGAAAGACGGGCAGGAGGCGAGCGTCTCGGTCGAGGCATTGCCCGGGCAGAGATTCACTGCCAAAGTCCTCCGCGTGGATATGATGGGGCAGACGGAGGGCGGGTTCGCGCAATACGGCGTCTTCCTCGAGGTAGAGGGGACGGACGTGTTGAAACCGGGGATGACGGGGAACGTGTCGATATTCGTCAGCGAGAAAGAGAACGTTCTGTTGGTCCCCGTAGAATCCGTATTCGAACAGGACGAGGAGGCCTCCGTGGAATTGCTCGACGAAAACGGTCTGCGGACGGTCCCTGTCAAGCTCGGCCTGGTGAACGACGACGTGGCCGAGGTGCTGGCGGGCGTCGAGGAGGGGCAGGCGGTAGTCACCGGCAGTTCCCTAGATCGCCTCGACAAAGCCTCGGGCGAATCGGGGAAGGGCGAATCGGGGAAGGGCGAATCGGGGAAGAAGGAACCCCTCGTGCTCCCCCAGAGGAAGCCCGGTAAGCCGGCAAAGCCCTCCGAAACGGATGTCGAAGCCGAAACCGAGCGGGTGGTCGAGCCGTGAGCATTTCTACTCAAGCGGCCTTAGCGCCGGAACGCCCTTGGCGCGTTGCCGCGCGCGGCATCTGGACGCGCATGGCGTTCGGATTCGAGATGGCTCTGGGCGGCGTGCTGACGAACAGACTGCGCTCGGCGATAACCGTCATAGGCGTGACGATCGGCGTGGCTTCGGTGGTCAGCCTCGTAGGAATAGGCGAGGGGGCGAGGCTCGCCATAGTCCGGCAGTTCGAAAGCCTCGGGACCAACCTGATAAAGATCGAGAGCCATCACATGAGGGTCCAACTGAAGGCCGAGGATGCCGTCCATCTCGAGGCCAGGGTCCCGACCATCACGAAGGCCATGCCCGTTGTGAAAGCGGACGCCCTGGTCAAGTGGAGGCGTCGCGCGGAAAAGATGAAGATCCTGGGCGCAACGGAGGACTTTCCGGCGCTCAGGGAGCACGACGTCATCGCGGGTAGGTTCTTCTCTCATCTTCATGTCACGGAGCGCCTGCGCGTGGCGGTCGTGGGATTCAACGTCGTGAACCGCCTCTTCGAGGGGCGCGCTCCCATAGGCCAGCGTATATACATCGAAGGGCAGAGGTTCACCGTGATCGGTGTTCTCGAGCCCAAGGGAGAGGGCATGGCCGACGACATCGACAACAAGGTTGTGCTCCCTCTAACGGCGGCGCAGCGGCTGACCAGGAACTATCTTGTGAACGAGATATGGACGCAGGGAGTGTCGCGCGAGGCCGTGGACGCGGCCGTGGTGCAGATAAGCCGGATTTACACCAAGAGGCTCGGCCTGGACCGCATCCAGGCGGAAGAGGGGCGGCGAAAGGGGTTCCCGGGAGATCCCTTTGGAGCTTACGAAAGGCGTTATTTCATGGAATACGGTTATGGGTACGGCGGCGGGGGATCCGTCAGGATGGAGAGCCCGAAGCCGTACGAGAAGGACAAGGGCCTCGGTCCAGCCACGATGCTGTCCGTGACCAGCATGAACGAGCTGGTGAAGGAGGCCAGCCAGGCTAACCGGGTTATGACCCTCATGCTGGGAGCCATCGCGGGCGTGTCGCTTCTGGTTGGAGGCCTGGGGATCATGAACATCATGCTTGTCTCCGTCACCGAACGCACGTCCGAGATCGGCCTGCGCAAGGCGTTCGGCGCCAAGCGGGGGGACCTAATATTCCAGTTCCTCGTCGAGGCGTTTTTACTCAGCGTTTTCGGTGCGATCCTCGGGCTGCTCCTCGGATTCGCCGGTTGCCACGCCATCGGTTCCTACGGCATCGAGGCGGAGGTCACCTGGAACGCCTGCTGGGTGGCACTGGCGTCGGCGCTGGGCATCGGTCTGTTGTTCGGCGTTTACCCCGCGTATCAGGCGTCCGGCCTGTCACCCGTGGAGGCCCTGAGACAATAGGCCGGGGGCCGTGGCGGAGCCGAAACCGCGCATCTTCTCGGCCAGCTCTCGTAACCTCTTCTGGACGAGATAGTTCACGGTTCCCTCGGGGAATGTGCCGTCTTGTTGCCT
>JAHDPS010000024.1 GCA_018434225.1 Bacillota bacterium | reverse complement strand
TGAGCACGAGCCGGTATTTATGCAATTCTTCGATCAGATCCCGGACGTCTTGGATAAGCCAGACTACATTGGCCATCATCCCGATGATGAGAGTCTGCAATTTATGCGAGTCCTTCCTTCGGGGGCAATCTTGATTGTTGCTGTGAGAATGAGCAAGAAAGGGAACATGTTCGTTCGAAGTCTATATACTGCGAAGCAAGACAGCGTATCTGAATATCTCGCTTCTGGGCTAACGAAACGCTGGCTCTAGTCGATGATAAATAGAGAGGATTTCCGGAACTTGTGATAGAATGTGAGTAATAGAGTAAATCTAGATGGGAGAGTCGTTGAGGACGGAAGTGGCAGCCGTCGCCCCCGAAAGGGTTAGGAGATGTAGGCGCCACCTACCGCGACTCTCTCGTAAACGTAACCAAGGGATTATCAACATTCCCTTGGTCTTTCTGTTCGCCCCCCCCATGCTAAAGCGCTCAAGCCTAATAGAAATATGAACAGAGACCTTTTTGCTTCTGGCGGCAGATTTACCCACTACCCACCGGCTTTGTCATACCGGCTCGACATTGCGCAATATCACGTGCTGGTGATACGATACTCTATGTACTGGTGAAGTTGCAGGCGCGAATGAAACAATCTAAACCGATTTCTCATTGGAGACGACGACTTGTCCAGCGCTCCCATCCAAACGAACCCCATTCGGGATAACAGTGACCGCGATTTTCCCGCGTCCAGCCGCGAGAGCAATGCCGAGATCCGGTGGAGGGTAATCAGTCTCAGAATGCACGTATTGGCGGAGATGATGATGATAGCCCTCGTATCCATGGTGGATCTCATCCAGGTGGGAAGACTGGGACCGTGGGCTATTACTTCCGTCGGATTATCAAATCAGCTGTTATTTGTGGCTATGTCCATATTCATCTCGCTGAACGTTGGCGCGACCGCCCTGGTCGCCAGGTTCACCGGGGCCAACCGGCCGGACGAGGCTACCGAGGCCGCGAGACAGGCCCTACTGATGGCAACGGCCATCGGGGCCGTGCTGGGGACTATAGGCTGGCTCTGGGGAAGAGAGATGCTCCTGGCGATGGGCGCGCAACCGGATGTGATCGGACCAGGGTCGGCTTATCTCCGGATAGTGTCGCTGAGCCTGTTCTTCCAGGGACCAGAGATCAGTCTCAGCGCCTCTTTGCGTGGGGCGGGGGATACCCGCACCCCGATGAAGGCGAATACTGTCGCGAACCTGTTCAATGTGTTTGGGAACTGGGTGCTCATAAACGGACACCTGGGCTTTCCCAGGCTCGAAGTGGTGGGAGCCGCTATTCCCACCTTTATTGCGAGGGCCATCGCCTGTTCGATAGTGATGTGGACAGTGTTTGGCGGCGCCGCCGCGATCACGCTTTCGCGGCGCGACTCATTCCGCCCGAATCCATCCGTCATCCGCAGGATACT
>JAHDPS010000073.1 GCA_018434225.1 Bacillota bacterium | reverse complement strand
TCATCGCCGGCGGCATGGGGCCGCGGGCCCAGGCGCTTTTCGACGAGCAGAACATCAAGACTGTCACAGGCGTATCAGGGAGCGTGGAGAAGGCCGTCAAAGACTACTTGGCGGGCACCCTCGAGCCGGGCGAGAGCGCCTGCGATCATCCGCATTCGGACGGATGCGAGCACGATTGAGAACACGTTACACCGTGGGGAGGGGGAGGCGTACCTCAAAGCCCTGCCGCGGTTTCCATCCCCTCCGGGGGAGGTGACTGACATATGAGGATATGCGTGGCGAGTGGCAAGGGCGGTACAGGCAAGACGACTGTTGCCGTCAACCTGGCGTTTGTGCTGGACAGCGACGGGGAGCCGGTGCGCTTGATCGATTGCGACGTTGAAGAGCCCAACGCGCATTTGTTCGTGAAGCCCTCGTGGACAGCCAGGCGGAGCGCGTTCGTGCCGGTGCCGCGGATCATTGAGAGCAGATGTTCGCACTGCGGGTTTTGTTCCGAAGTGTGCGAGTTCCACGCGCTTCTCGTCTCGCCGGAGAAGGTGTTCGTTCTCAAAGAACTGTGCCATTCGTGCGGGGCGTGCGTTGAGTTGTGTCCGGAAAGCGCCATACGGGAGAGGACAAGGAAGATAGGTGCCGTTGAAGAGGGGGTGAGATCGGCGATAAGATTCACTCACGGCAGGCTCACTCCCGGAGAGGCCATGTCGGTTCCGCTCATCAAACAGGTAAAGTCCCGGGCACGTGATGATATCAATGTCATATTGGATTGCCCTCCCGGGACGTCCTGCCCTGTCGTGGAGTCGGTCAAGGATTGCGACTTCTGCCTTCTCGTGGCGGAACCCACCCCGTTCGGGCTAAACGACCTATCCATCGCGGCCGACATGTTGAAGCAGGTCGGTGTGCCTCACGGGGTAGCAATCAACCGGTCGGACATGGGCACGGGGGAAGTGGAGGAGTTTTGCCGTCGCGCCGGTATCCCCGTCCTCGCGCGCATGCCGTACGATGGACGACTAGCGAGGTGTTACGCCAGGGGGATACCTGTGGTTTCAGTGTCACAGGTGTGGCGAGGGCGCTTCAGGGCGCTCTGGGACGCTATAATCGACGCTACGCGGAAGAGCGCGCCGGAGCGGGCTACCCCTGTCGCAGGATCATCCGAACCCGTCGGGCAGGTGAACGGAAATTGATGGAGTTGCTCACGCTGAGCGGTAAAGGCGGCACCGGGAAGACTTCCATAATGGCCTCGCTCGCCGCGTTATGCGGTCGGGCGGTGCTGGTGGACTGCGACGTCGACGCGGCCAATCTGCATCTAGTGGTCCATTGCGAGAGGGGACCCGCAAACGACTTCATCTCCTCCAAGAAGGCTGTTATCGACGATTCCAGGTGCTCAAAATGCGGGAAGTGCGTCTCTTCCTGCAGGTTCGAGGCTATCAGGGAATACGCCCTTCACGAGGCGTCGTGCGAAGGGTGCGGGCTGTGTGCGCGGCTATGCCCCGAACACGCCATACAGATGGTGGAGACTGTGTCGGGGCAATGGTTCAAGTCTCGAACCCCGTACGGGCCGTTCATCCACGGTCGCCTGCGGGCCGGCGAAGGCAACTCGGGGAGGCTCGTGACGGCGCTGCGCGAAACAGCTCGAGAGGTCGCTGTATCTTCCAGCACGGACGCTATAATGCTCGATGGACCCCCCGGTATTGGCTGCCCGGTGCTCGCTTCGATGACGGGGGTATCCCTTGTCCTGCTGGTTACGGAGCCGACAATATCCGCGCTTCACGATCTCAATAGGATTATTAAGGTGTGCGAGCAATTTAAAGTGCGAGCGGTTGCCTGCATAAACAAGTTTGACCTCGATGAAAGTATATCGAGTAGGATCGAGAACAGGTGCCATAAGAAAGGCATTCCGCTGATAGGGCGAATTCCGGTGGACCATGACGTGACGAGAGCCATGATCGAGGGAATGCCCGTAGTAGAGTATTCGAACGGTCCCGCCGCCGAGGCGATACGTTCCCTCTGGCGGGAGATACAGGAGGCGCTGACACGATGAGTGAGGCTGAGGAAAAAGGTATTTCTAGATTGCCCCAGAACGAGATGAACGACATCAAGCACGTAATAGCGGTCATGAGCGGAAAGGGTGGCGTCGGCAAGTCATCGATAGCCGCGCTCCTCGCCCTTGAGGCGTCCAAAGCGGGCTATACGGTTGGAGTGATGGACGCCGATATCACCGGCCCGAGCATTCCCAAGATGTTCGGACTCTCCCGGCGGGCGGACTCCGCGGAGTTTGGGATCATCGCACCAAAGACCAAATCCGGCATCCGTGTGATGTCTCTCAACCTGCTGCTCGACAGGGAGGACGACCCGGTGATCTGGCGGGGCCCTCTCATCGCCTCCGCCGTGAGACAGTTCTGGACCGATGTGATATGGGGGGACCTCGATTATCTCATAGTGGATCTACCGCCTGGGACTGGAGACGCTCCACTGACAGTCATGCAATCCCTTCCGGTGGAAGGAGTGGTGATCGTTTCTTCACCGCAGAACCTGGCTGTAATGGTAGTCAGGAAGGCCATAAGGATGGTCCAACAAATGAACGTTCGAATGCTCGGGGTCGTTGAAAATATGAGCTTCATCGCTTGTCCCAAGTGCGGGGAGAAGATATATCCATTTGGGGAACCGTCTGGTAGAGAATTGGCCGATCTCAGTGGCGCGGAATACCTTGGATCGTTGCCTTTTGATCCCAAGTTCGCGAAGGCTTGTGACGATGGTCTCGTGGAGGATTATAGGGGCGATATGACTCTGGATTTCGCGAGAGTGATATCCAACTGCTCTTCCGAGCATTGCTCATAGCATTGCTCACAGCGGTCGTCCTGGAGGCGTAGTATGTACAATAGCATGCTCATCGAGCATTTCATGAACCCCCGGAATGTCGGGCGCATGCCCGAACCCGACGGGGTCGGCGGGATCGGGGATCCCTCGTGCGGCGATTTTCTCAAGATATACATCAAGGTGGAAAATATGCGCATTGAAGACATCTCTTTCGAGGTTTTCGGATGCCCGGCGGCGATCGCCACGAGCAGCATACTCACTGAGATGGCACGCGGGATGAGCCTTGACGAGGCGCTCGAGCTGACCGACGAAAGTATCGTGGAGGCCCTGGGGGGCCTCCCGGACCACAAGATACACTGCTCCAACCTGGGGGCAACGGCGCTGCACGATGCCGTCAGGGACTACCTCATCAAGAGGAGAAAGCAACGGGAACGCGATCTCGAACAAGCCCTTGGCGGCGGCCCTAAGGCGAGCGGTCCAGGCCGTAGCGCCTGATCTTCCGGTATATAGTCGATCGACTCATCCCAAGTTCGCGGGCGAGGATTTCCTTGCCTGTGGGCGTGTTGCCGTAACGCCTCAATCCTTCGGCGATCGCCTCCCTTTCCCACGTGCCCGCGGGCATGAGCAGGCTCTCGGTACCCGGCGCGGAGGCGAGCCATGGCGTCTCCCGCGAGGGACCGCTACGGATGCGTGAAGGTAGGTCGGCGGGCTGGATCGATGGTCCGGTACATGCGTGGAGCATGTATTGGACCGCGTTCTCCAGCTCGCGGACATTACCGGGCCAGGGATATTCGCACAGCAATCTCCTCGCGGACGGGGATATCTGAACGGCGGCGCGGTTTGTGCCTCGCGAATAGCGTTGCATCATTTCATTGAGGAGCATCCCGACATCGCCCCCGCGCTGCCGTAGCGGGGGAATGTGAATGGGGATCACTGTCAGGCGATAATACAGATCCTCTCTGAACTCGCGCATCCGCACCATGGTTTCCAGGTTTCGATTGGTAGCGGCCACCGTGCGCACATCGACGTAGAGAGGGGATGTACCTCCGATCCTCTGAATCTCGTGCCTATCCAGAGCCCTCAGCAACTTGGCTTGCAGGCGGAGCGAACAGTCGCCCACTTCGTCAAGAAAAAGCGTGCCACCGGCCGCGAGTTCGAATTTCCCGGGCTTTCCGCCGCGCTTGGCCCCGGTGAACGCGCCCTCTTCGTACCCGAAGAGTTCCGACTCGAGTAAGTCCTCGGGCAAAGCAGCGCAGTTCACGGTAACAAAAGGTCCCTCCGATCTGGGGCTATGGTAGTGAATGGCCCGGGCGAACAACTCCTTGCCAGTTCCGCTCTCCCCGGTGAGGAGGACAGTGGCGTCGCCGGCAGCGGCAACGAGGGCCATCCTCTTGGCCTCCTGTAACCCCGGATCGTTGCCCAGTATGTGTTCTATGGCCCTGTCCGGGTGCCTGGCCGAGAGATCGTATACCATGCGGTTGGTCTCCTCGGCGGTGCGCATAAGGGCGACAGCTCCGACCATCTTGCCATTGCTGAACAATGGGGACCCCGTACTGATGTGGCGCGGCAGATCGGGTCGACCCGGAAGACTGATCTCATGGTTCACGTGGCCCGTCCCGGTTTTGAGGACGCCGAGTACCGGGGCTTCGGGGGCGAACTCAGAAAGCGGTCTGCCGACGAGATCCCGGCCGGCGAGGCCGAGGATGTCCGAACCCGCGCGATTACAACACACAACGACTCCAGCGTCGTCCACGGCGATGATTCCCTCCGAGATCGTATTGACGATCCCATTCAGGCGGTCTCGCTCCTCGCTCAGGCGCTGGGACGCGACCTCGTTACGAAGGGCCATCTCGACCAGCTTTCCGATATGACGAAGGAAGGAAGAATACTCGTTCTTGCGCTGGATGATTCGCCGCCTTTGCTCGTCATCGAACCCGATGAGCGATAACACGCCGATTGGCCGATCCTCCAGCGATAGTGGGAACGCCAGGTGACACGTCTCGCGGCAACGGTCCACCTTACCGCAGTCCGAGCATTTCGGATCCTCCCGCGGTTGCGAGAGGAGACAGGGAGTGCCGGAACGCAAGACCGTGCCGAATGAGCACATCAAGGGGAGCTGCTCGTTAACCATGCTGTTGTACCCACCGGTGCCCGCAATGCGCACCAGGGACGCGTCCACTATCGTCACGTCCAGATCCAGGATGGTTGATACGGACAACGCTACTTGCTGCATAAAAGACTTTATCGGCTGGGCCGCGAGGATACTGTCGGCCATCGAGAAATCCACCTTCCTATGAATGACATCTTCCGATCAATTTCACGCGGCAACGGGCTTCCCCTTCTCATTGTGGATGTCAAATTGAGACACGTCTCAATCTGGCACGAGAGAGTGGTGCGGAAAATCGCATGGCACGGCCCTTTCGGGGATCGATCTCGCTCGGCATGGAGATTGCATTAGTACTGGGTGACAGGCGGGACTGCTGCGGGGGAGGAACGTTTCATGAAGGACGATACGAGGCTTATTCTGGACCTGGTGCGTCGCGGAGCCGAAGAGGCCTCGGTATGCACTGAACCCGCAATGATAGCCTTCGCGGCTGCCAAGGCGCGCGAGATCCTCGGCGAACCACCCACCCGCATAGAGGCCAGTTTGAGCCCCGGCGTCATGAAGAACTGCCTGGCAGTCGGGCTTCCCGGCACCGACCGCAGGGGCCCGAAGGTGGCTGCGGCCCTGGGCGCGGCGCTGGGAACCCCCGAGATGGGCCTGCGTGCGCTCCGTAGCGTTGGGCCGGATACTGTGCGGGAAGCCCACCGGCTCCTGGACGCCGGCGTGGTTGGAGCGGATTGTGACGCGCGGCGAGTGGGCGTGTATTGCCTGGTGAGGATGGCCGGAGCCGAACACACGGCGGAAGTGACCATCGATGGGGGACACTCGCGCATCACCTGCATCAAGGCGGACGGTAAGGCGGTGGTCTACACCGAAGGACAGAGCGTAGAAGGGACTTCCAGGGATGATCAGTCGCCGGCGGCTGTCAAGCGTCTTTCCTATGAGCGCCTGTTCGAGGTGGCGATCTCCGCGGACGAGGGGGAGATCCAGTACCTCAGGGAGGGCGCCTTGTCAGCCGTTAAACTGGCGCAGGAATCATTGCGAGGGGATGGCGTCTTTTTGGACTTCCCGCGGGCCCTGTCCAGTGTTCTCGAGTCCGATGATGATAAGGCCGGGCATAAAGCCGGTTGCGGCCTTACCGATAGGGCTCGGCTGGGAGTAGCGGCCGCAGTCTCCGCACGCATGGCGGGGGTCGTGTGGCCGGTTCTCACTTCTTGCGGAAGCGGTAACCAGGGCATATCGGTAAGCATCCCCGTATTGCTGGCGGCCGGATCTGTTGAGGCGGGGCCGTCTAGAGAGGTTAGAGCCTTGCTGTTGGCTCACGCCACGAATCTTTATATTAAGGCGTTTATGGGTACGGTATCGGCCGTGTGCGGCGCCATTAGCGCGGGAGCCGGAGTTGCCGCTTCGGTCTGCTGGTTGATGGGGGGAGACGAGGGACAGGTCGAGGGGGCCGTCCAGGCGGTGATCGGGAATCTATACGGTATGGTCTGCGATGGCGCGAAAGGGAGTTGCGCCATGAAGTGCGCCGCCGCAGTCACCGAGGGGATCCTCGCGGCGCAAGTGGCATCGAAGGGCGTTTATCCTCAGGGCGAGGCCGGTATAGTGGGCCGCTCACTAAAGGATACGGTGACGGCCATGGGATCCCTCAGCCAGGTGTTGAATGGGGTCGATCCCCTTATAATCGGAATTCGCGGGAGTGACCATTAAGCATTTCGATCTCCCGCGCCACAATGCTCACATCGCCGCCCCTCCGCTGAACCCTTCCGGTTACTTTGAGAGGGGGCAGCGGGCCCGAGAATATGACCTGACCGCATTTCTGGTAAGTGTCCTCAAAGATAGTCAAGTCGGTCAGGCCGAACTCATCTTCCAGGGATACAAACACCACAATCCTGCCGCTTTTCGTGGGAGGCCGGTGCGGGCGAACGGGAAACCCCGCGACTTTCACCATAGCACCCTGCCGGGACTCGCGTACATCCATGCTCGACGAGAATCCGCGCGCCTCGAGCTCCTTCCTGAGCAAGGCCATGGGGTGCCCGGATACGCTTATCCCGAGTATGCGATACTCGTGGAACACTCTTTCGGCGGCCGTCAGGTCGGGGATCGAAGAATAATCCGCCTCGTCATGTTCATTCTCGTCCCACTCCAGGCTGATCCCGGGACCGTTTTCGCTGCGCCCGGGATGCCCGGTGTAAGATCGAGATGCCCCCAGCGCGCTGCCGATTCGCCAAAGCATGGCGCGCCTATTTAAGCCGAACTCATCGAACGCCCCGCTCAGCGCCAGATTCTCCACTATGTTCCGCGGGGCGTTGACGCGGCGGCAGAAATCAACCAGCGAGGTGAACGGCCGGCCGCTCCTGACCTCCACGATCCGGTCTAGGACCTGCGCAGACATGTCCCTCACACATCCAAGCGAGACCCTTATCGCCCTGGCACCCCCGGATATTTCCACGGTGAATCCCTTCCCGCTCCTGTTGACGCACGGCCCGAGTACCTTTACGCCGCGCCTCCTCGCCTCGACGCATATCGTTTCCGGCGG
>JAHDPS010000236.1 GCA_018434225.1 Bacillota bacterium | reverse complement strand
CGGGGTGAACTCCGCCGCGGGAGGCCCGGGTGGCGCGGCCGCCTGTACCAGAGCAGGGGTTGGCACCTGCCCCGAAGCCTCGGATTGCGCTTGAGGCACATCCTCCTCAGGCCCCCATACGGGCCACCCCGGTTGCTGAGGCGCTTGCGGAAGCCCGGCGCCTCCCCTCCCGGGGCGAGCCCCGCGCCCTCCGGGGCTCGAGCGCTGTCTGTTCTTCGAACTCGCCATGGTGCTGATCACCCAGAAGAAGATGAAGATGATTATCGCAAGAGGCTCCATCGCGATCCCCTACTTCCTCTCGCCGCCGGTAGTTTCGCTCTTGCCGCCCACCTTCGATATCGAGTCCCTCATCTGGGTATCCGCGAGCAGGTTCTGCATCTGGTAGTAATCGAGAACACCTATGCTGCCCTTCCTGAAAGCCTCGGACAGCGCTCTGGGCACCTCGGCCTCCGCCTCTACGACCTTGGCCCTCTGCTCCTGGACGAGCGCCTTCATCTCCTGCTCGTGGGCTATGGCCATCGCCCGCCGCTCCTCCGCCTTGGCCTGCGCGATCCGCTTGTCGGCCTCGGCTCGGTCCGTCTCGAGTCGCGCGCCTATGTTATCGCCGACGTCCACGTCAGCTATGTCGATCGAAAGGATTTCGAACGCCGTCCCGGCGTCGAGTCCCTTGTTCAGCACAGTGCGGGATATGCTGTCCGGGTTCTCGAGAACCCCCTTGTGGCTGTCGGACGAACCGATAGTCGTGACTATGCCCTCGCCCACCCTGGCGATGACGGTCTCCTCTCCGGCCCCGCCCACCAGTCGGTCGATGTTCGCGCGCACGGTCACTCTCGCCTTCGCCTTCAGCTCGATCCCGTCCTTGGCGACGGCCGCCACCACGGGCGTCTCGATGACCCTCGGGTTGACGCTCATCTGCACCGCCTGCAGCACGTCCCTACCGGCCAAATCTATCGCGGCGGCCCGTTCGAACCCGAGGGGGATCTCCGCGCGCTGCGCGGCGATGAGGGCGTTCACCACCCTGTCGACGTTGCCGCCCGCCAGGTAGTGGGCCTCGAGGCTGTTGGCGTTGACGTCAATGCCGGCCTTCAGTGCTTTGATCAGCGGGTTTACTATCTTGAAGGGGGGCACCCGCCTCAACCTCATCCCGACGAGAGTGACTATTCCGATGCGAACGCCCGCGGCCTGCGCCGAGATCCACAGGCCGAGCGGCACGAAGCTGAAAAACACAGAGAGTCCGATAAGGACCAGGGCGAATACCATAAGGAAAGAAATCAAGCCCGCCAATACATCCACCTCCTACGAATCTCGCGTCTTTCTCACGTCTTCAGTGAGTCAATCGATCCCTGTAATGGCTCATTCTATCTGGAATCCGGCCTGACCATTACGCGCAGGCCCACTTGCTCGATGACCACCACCGGCAGGCCGCGCTCCACGAACTCCCCGTTCGTGACCACGTCCACTCGTTTGCCGTCGATCTCCACCACGCCCGCCGGTCTCAGGGGGGTCAGTGTGATCCCCCGCTTGCCCTCCAGAGAGGCCCCGGCGAGGCTGCCCGGCCCGACGCGGTGCGTGGCCCCGGCCAGCGTGGAGGAAAGGGTGAGCCTCGCGAACAGTCCCCGCTTGATGCCGACCCTGATGAACACCACCGCGAACAAAGCGCTGAGGCATATGGCTATGGCCAGGGACCAAAGACCGGCGGCGCTCCTCGTGACGGCGAGATAGATGCTTATCACCATGCACGCGATCCCGCTGAAGCCGAAGACCCCGAACCCCGGCATAAACGCCTCGATGACCAGCAACAATGTCCCCGCGACGAATAACAGGACGATTTCCCATCCCGCTGCGCCCGCCGTGATCTGCCCCCCGAAAAACAGGGCTAAGGAAGCGATCCCAACGATGCCCGGGACTCCCCAACCAGGTATGAAAGCCTCCATCGCCAGAGCGATCAACGCCACCGACAGGATGACGGGCGCGACCACGGGGTTAGTCACGAACCGCGCAACCGACTCGGCCGGGGTCGGAGTCACCTCGACTACGCTCGCCCCGGCCAGATCGAAGGCGGCCAGGACTTCATCCCGGTCTGCGGCGGAAACATCGGAGATTCCGAGTTCCACGGCCCGTTTCCATGTGAGATTGAGGAGTTTGCCCTTTTCCTTGATGCCGGGTATCTCCATCCCGGCGTCGGCCATGCCCGCGGCCAGGCGGGGATCCCTTCCTCTTTTCTGCGCGGCCGCCTCCAGCTCAGCCCTCCAGGCGGACAGCACCTTCTCGTCCAACGGACGCGGTTCGGCCGAACCGATGCTCGAACCCGGCGCCATAGCTACTTTCCCCGCGGACAGGGTTATGAGCGCCCCCGCCGACCAGGCGTGGTCGCGAACGAAGGCTATGGTGTTCAAAGGGGATTTCCACACTCGATCCTTGATGGCTATCGCCGAGTCGACCCTGCCCCCGGGGGTCGACACCTCCAGGATGACCGCGCGCGCTCCGGCCCTCTCCGCCGCCGTGAAACCCCTGTCAACCATCTTCGCGAGTCCCGATTCAATTGGCCCCGATACGGGTATCACATATACGTCACCGGGAGTCTCCGCGGGATCACCTTGCACCGGGCCGCCCTGGGCAAGACTATCGCCCGCGACCCCGCAAACTAGGCAGGTCGCTATCAGCGCCAATGCTGTAAGTATGGCGATGCGCCTCATTCCCAAGCCCTCCTCATGTCGCCACCGGTCAAGTGATAAGCCACCACGCAAAAAGGGACCTGATCGCATGGATCAAGTCCCCCTCGTGCCGAACAAGCGCGATTCACGTGTCCACCCGCATGTCCTCGAGCAGAGACTTGACCGTTGCGCTTACAAGCCTCCCGTCGGCCCTCCCTCGCACCCTGGGCATGATCAGGCCCATGACCTTTCCGGTATCGGCAGGACCCTTTGCGCCGACCTGCGCGATAATCTCCCGGGCAAGGGCGCCGATCTCCTCCGCGGGCATCTGCTCCGGCATGTACTCTTTCAATATCGAGATCTCTTTCTCGATATCCTCGACGGCGTCCTCTCTCCCGAGCCTCAAGTATTCGGCGATAGCATCGCGCCGCTGCCTCATTTCTCGGGATAACACCTGAATCACGCCTTCGTCGTCCATCTCTTTCATCTGGGCGATTTCCGCGTTACGTATTGCCGCGCGCACGAGCCTGATGACCGAAAGTCGCACCCTGCCCGCCTCGCGCGCTTTCATGGCCTTCTTCATATCCTCAATCAGTTTTTCCTTAATGCCCACGTAGTACCCCTCATCCACACTAGCGTCGTTTGGCGCGCTTCCTCGCCGCTTCGGACTTCTTCTTCCGTTTCACGCTCGGTTTCAGGTAATGCTCGCGCCTACGAACCTCAGCCAGGACGCCGGATTTCTGACATTGTCTCTTGAATCTCCTGAGAGCGGCGTCGAGGGACTCGTTCTTGCCAACCTTGATTTCCACAGTCTCCCTCCCTCCAACACGGGTTTGCTTCCCTGCCTAGCCAGGCGGCCACATCATCTGGCGGCCGCCCACCACGTGGAAATGGAGGTGAGGAACGGTCTGCCCGCCCTGCCGCCGGCAGTTTGCAACCAATCTAAAACCAGAATCCGAAATACCTTGCTCTCCGGCCACCCTCCCCGCAATGTAAACGGCATGTCCCAGCAGCATCTCATCCTCGGCGCCCACCTCCGCGAGGGAGGATATGTGCCTCCTCGGAATGACCAGGAAATGCACGGGCGCCTGGGGGTTGGTGTCCTTGAACGCCACGACGCGATCATCCTCGTATAGGATGTCGGCCGGGGCTTCTCCCGATATGATACTACAAAAAGGACATCCAGCCAGCAGCGGTCACCTCCCCCCGACGCATGAGCCAGGATTAGCTATCTATGGTACGGGGCGAATTTATTCTACGCGCTGACTCGTTATTCCTGTTGGCTTCCAACCCGGCTCTCGGCATTACGGACTGTAACTGGTCGCTTTACGGGCCTTATCCCGCCAGCGCTCGAACGCCAGGTCTATAAGCCGCGTAATCAGGTCCGTGTAGGAAATGCCCATCGCCTGGATCATCCTGGGGTACATGCTCACTTTGGTGAACCCCGGGATCGTGTTTATCTCGTTCAGCCAGATACGATTCGTGCCCCGCTCCACTAGGAAGTCTACCCGGGCTAAGCCCGATGCGTCAATGCACTTGAACGCCTCAATCGACATTCTTTCTATATCCTTTGCGACATCTTCGGATAGATCCGCCGGCACTACGAGCCTCGTCTCTGGGTCGAGGTACTTGGCTACGTAATCGTAGAACTCGCGGGACGGGATTATCTCGCCCGGCGGCGACGCCACCGGATCATCGTTGCCGAGCACCGCGCATTCTATCTCGCGGACATCCTTCACCGCCTCTTCGGCGATCACCTTCCTGTCATAGAGGCAGGCCTTCCGCAATGCCGGCCCCAGATCGTCGCGAGTCCTCACCTTGCTGACCCCAACGCTCGATCCCAGGTTGGCCGGCTTGACAAACAGGGGAAACCCAAGCCTGGACGCGAGCGTCTCGACGACGTCGTCCGGGCGCGACTCCACCTCTTTGCGCATCACGGCCTCATGATTCACCACGGGCAGGCCCCACTCGCGGAACAGCCTCTTCATGGCGTGCTTATCCATCCCGATGGAGGACGCGAGAACGCCGCTCCCCACGTACGGTATGTCCGCGAGCTCGAGAAGTCCCTGCACCGTGCCATCTTCGCCGTAGGTGCCGTGCAAGAGGGGAAATACTACATCCACGCCGCCTATGGCCGAGCCGGGCGCCCCGGTGCCCGCTCCGCGCGTCCTCGCATTGCCCGTTCGTATGATGCTGCCGCTCGGTTCCGGGACTATGGCCACCCTCTCGCCGGTGTCCTCGCTCACACCTCGCTCAAGCATGCCGACCGCGTCGGCGGCGAGCATCCACTTGCCTTCCCTGTTCACACCTATGGGAACTACCTCGAACTTCTCCCTGTCGATGTTCTCATGGACAGAGGAAGCGGACATCAGGGACACCTCGTGCTCTCCCGATCGCCCGCCGAATATCAATCCGACCCTGATCTTGCCTCCCATTATCTCCCCCATCCCCCATTTGCCGGCAGAACGCCGTCCACACCCTCGGCCTCCGCCCCGTTTACATCCACTTCCACGATCGAACCCTTAAGGCGCGGATGGCCGTCGAACCAGACCCGAACGTAATTCCCCGTCAAACCCTCCAACGACCAGCGGCTTCCGCGACCGGATTTCTCCTCAACAAGAACGTCCACCCTGGTCCCCACCAGGCGTTCGTGAAAGGCAAGGGATAGCCCCTTGCCTATTCCTATGAGCGAACGCGCGCGCTGTTCCTTTACAGCGCGCGGGATCCGGTCGCCCATCCCCTCGGCAGCCGTGCCCTTTCTCGGGGAAAACGGGAAAACATGGAGCCGGCTGAAGCCCACTTCCTCTACAATATCGCACGTCTCCCGGAAATCCTCTTGTGTTTCGCCTGGAAAACCCACCATGACGTCGGTCGTCAGGCCGAGGCCGGGTATCTCCTGGTAGAGCCTTCGCGCGAGGGCCGCGTAGTCGGCTCCCGAATAGCCCCTCTTCATCGCGCGGAGAATCCGGTCTGAGCCGCTCTGCAACGGCACGTGCAGATGCGGGCACACCTTCGGACGCCGCATAACTTCGACGAGTTCCTCCGTTATGTCGCCGGGCTCGACGGAACTCAGTCTGACCCGCTCGATGCCTTCGACGTCGCATATCCGCTCCACGACCCGCGCCAGGCCCAATCCGCTCCCGACCAGGTCCACGCCATACTGGCCCAAGTGGATGCCCGTCAGCACGATCTCCTTGAAGCCATCCGCGGCCAGTCGCCGCGTCTCTTCGAGGACCGATTCCAGCGGGCGGCTCCTGACAGGTCCCCTCGCGAACGGCACAATGCAATAGGAGCAGAAGTTCTCGCACCCGTCCTCGATCTTGATGAAGGCGCGGGTGCGCCCGTGGAACACCGGCGCATCGCCTTCCTCGAACTCGCGGCACGACCATATAGGTTCCACGTGGCTCACCGGATGCCCTGACGCCACCACTTCATCGACGTAACGGGGGATTTCCCTCCTACACGAGGAGCCGGTCACCACGTCCACCCCATCCATGGCGCATATCTCGCCGGGGGCGACCTGGGGATAGCAGCCGGCCACCACCACGACAGCTCGAGGATTGGCCCGCCTGACGCGGCGAACAGCCTGCCTCGACTTCGCCTGGCTCCTGGCGGTCACGGCGCACGTATTGATCACGTACACGTCCGCGGGGTCGTCCGGGCCGACTATCTCGTATTCCCTCTCCTTGAAAGCGGCGGCCATGACCGCAGTGTCGTACTGGTTGGTCTTGCAACCCAGGGTCAAAAACGCTACTCGCTTGTTCATCGGCACAACTCCCGCCCGGTCCTTCATCTCATTATCCATCGCTCGGCGCCCGGCTAAACGGCCGCGAACGGCGGGCGACTCAGCCGAGGTCGCCCCAGTGGTGGAGGACGAGCGCGGAAGCGATAGGTCCCGCGGTTTCTGTGCGCAGGATCCGGGGGCCTAAAGACACGGTCACCGCCCCGCGTGAAACGAGGAGTCGCACCTCGTCGGCTGTCAGCCCGCCCTCCGGGCCCACCAATATGGATACGCCCGCCGCGCAACGCTCCCGGGGCAGAGCGTCCCTAAGCCTGCGACCGCTGCCCGGCGATTCGTCCTCCCACAGGACGAGGAATAGGGAGCCGGGCGAGGGGTGACACGATTCCAGGGGGGTTACTTCCTCTATCCAGGGGATCACGCGCCTTCCTGACTGCTCGGCGGCTTCCCTGGCGATCCTTCGCCATCGCTCCACGCGCGCCGCGGCGCGCGTGGCGTGCCGGCCGCCTTCGAGTCGCACCACCGAGCGAGCCGACAGCACCGGCACGATGGAGCGTACGCCCACCTCGGTGCATTTCTGCACGACCAGATCCATCTTGTCCCCCTTGGGCAGGGACTGGTACAAGGTGACCCCGCAGGACGGCTCGGGCCACTCATGCGATTCGCCCATCAAGGCGGCCCGGACGCTGCCCCCGTGCTCCATCTCGCGGATTACGGCCTTCCACGAGTTCCCCGCGCCGTCCAGAACGACGAATTCATCGCCCTCGGCCATCCTCAACACGCGCGTCATATGCCTGGCGCAGGCGCCCTCCAGCCGCACCATTCCGCCCGAGATGTCCCCCGGATCGACAAACACCCTGTGCAGGCTCACGTAATCCGCCTCACATCCCGAACGCGTCCTTCATCTTCCCGAAGAATCCCTTACCGGAGGACCTGTTCTCCGACTGCTCCCTGGCGAACTGCATCAGAATGTCCTTCTCCTTTTCCGTCAACCTGGTGGGGACGGTGACAGTCACGTGCACGTGCAGGTCTCCCCTTCCGCTTCCGCGCAGATGCGTAATCCCCTTCCCCCTGAGCCTGAACACGGTGCCGGGCTGCGTCCCTTCCGGGATCCTCAGGTTCGCCTTTCCGTCGAGGGTGGGCACGTCTATCTCATCGCCCAGAGCCGCCTGTACGAACCCGATGGCGGCGTTGCAGTGCAGATCATCGTTCTTACGTTGGAACACGTCGTGAGGCTTGACGCCGATATTCACGTACAGATCCCCGCGAGGTCCCCCCCGCTCCCCCGGCTCGCCCTCGCCGCTCAGCCTGAGGCGAAGTCCGGTATCCACACCGGCTGGGATCTTCACTGTGACGGTCCGCTTCCTCCGGACCCTCCCGCGCCCCCTGCAATCATCGCACGGGTTCTGGATGACCTGCCCCGTGCCCCTGCAATACTCGCAGGTCCTCGATGTCATTATCCTGCCAAGCAGCGTATCCTGAACCGACTGCACCTGGCCGGTCCCGCCGCACGTCTTGCATGTCACAGGGTGGGTGCCGGGCTTGGCTCCGCTCCCGCCGCAGGTACGACACGTCTCCCACCCATTAACCTCGATGTCCTTCTCGATACCGGACGCGGCCTCCTCCAACGTTATGTGAAGGTCGTACTGAAGATCGGCGCCGCGCGACGGCCCACGCCTCCCGGTCTCGCGGCCCCCCGCCCCGAAAAACATATCGAATATGTCCCCGATACCCCCACCGAACGATGAACCGAAGGGGCCGAAGTCGAAATCGCCCGGCGGGGCACCCGCGCCGCCGGCGCCAGTCGCCGCGTGGCCGAATCTATCGTAAGCGGCCCTCTTCTGCGGGTCGCTCAGGATCTCGTACGCCTCGTTTATCTCTTTGAGCTTATTCTGAGCCGTCGGGTCATTGGGGTTGACGTCGGGGTGATGCTTCTTTGCCAGCTGCCCGTAGGCCGCCTCTATCTCATCCTGGGAAGCGCCCCGCGAAACCCCAAGCACCTCGTAGTAGTCCCGTTTGGCCAAGGCTCCTACCCGCCTTTCGGGCTAGAAATCTGGATCGCCCGTCTCGCTCTGGTCTATGGCGGAGTCCCTCTGTCCGCCCTCGTCCCGCTTCTTTATGATTGTGTCTATCCTCAGAATGGCCTCGGCGATCTCGCAGGCGGCCTTGAGGGCGTGCGTCTTGACGATCGTCGGATCGACCACGCCCAGATCGTACATGTCGGCGACCTCTCCCGTATCGCAATCGATGGCGAGCGAATCCCGGCCCTTTTCGACCTGGGCCACTTCAACGTCCCCCACCTTTTCGAGCGGGTTGAAACCGGAATTGGCCACTATCTGCGACAGCGGCTTCTTCAGAGCCTCCACCACGCACATGACGCCATAGGCCGCCATGCCCTTGACGCCGCCGCGCAGCTTGTCTACCTCCCGGGCCACCGCCATCTCTATCGCCCCGCCGCCGGGGACTATCCCTCCGTTCACCGCTGCCTGGACGGCGGACGCCGCATCCTGCGCGATGCGCTCGCGCTCCCCCACGACCTCCTCCGTGGCCGCCCCGACGAGTATGGTCGCCATCGGCTTGCCTTTGCCGCCGACGATCCGGATGTGCTCGAGCTTCTCGTCCTCGTACACGCGCTTCGCTTCCCCGAGATGCCTCTCCATCTCGGACAGTTCCTTCTTCAACCCGGTCCGTTTGATGGGCCTCGCGCCGATATGCTCCTCGGCCTGCCTCAGGTCCCTCGAAGCGACGCGCTGCACGACCATGATACCCGCGTCGCCGAGCATCTCCTCGGCGATGTCGCTTATGCCCCTGTCCACGAGGACTACGTTCACGCCGAGGCTGATTATCTTCCGAACGTTATCCTTGAACTCTTCCTGGAGTTCGAGGTAGCGCGCGAACCCCGATTCGGTGCCCAGGGCCTCCTCCTCCATGCCCTCCGGCTCCAGCGCGTCGTCCACGACAAGGATCTTCGCGGGCGACACCTCGCGAGGCATCTGCTTGTTGACGCGCTCGCGCTCAACGATTACCCCCATGAACACCTCGTTGTCCGCGCCCTCGACGGCGACTATGGTATCCGACAATCTGAAGGTGGGGTCCTTCATCTTCTCCTTGCCGACCATCCTGGCCGCCCGCACCACGAGGTCCGCGATGTCCTTGTGCTCGCGCCCCGCTATGAGAGCGACCCTCTCGAGAATGGGATCGTTGACGCCCTTCACCCTCCTCGACTTAGCCGTTATCGATTCCACGGCCCGGG